>NZ_JBHVER010000171.1:0-18010 GCF_042802195.1 Kitasatospora sp. NPDC057500
CCCCTGCGGGGGTGGTGGGGGGCGGTGCGGGTCAGGCGGGGCCGGCGACGGTGGTGACGGGGGTGGTGACGGGGGTGCCGGAGCCGTCGCGGCGGGGGTCGCGCTCGGGGAGGTCGACCGGGGCGCCCTTGGCGGTGGCGGCGCGGGCGGGTGCGGGGCCGGCCCAGGCGAAGGCGAGGGCGTCCTCGCCGCGCAGGAAGCGCTGGCAGCGGACGCCGCCGGTGGCGCGGCCCTTGCGGGGGTACTGCTCGAAGGGGGTGACCTTCCAGGAGGACTGGGCCTCGCCGGTCAGGGTGCCGGAGGCGCCGGCCACCGAGACGACCACCGCGTCGACGGCCGGGTCGACGGCGGTGAAGGAGAGCACCCGGGCGCCGTCGGCGAGCTTGATGCCGGCCATGCCGCCGGCCGGGCGGCCCTGCGGGCGGACCTGTCCGGCGGGGTAGCGCAGCAGTTGGGCGTCGGAGGCGATGAAGACGAGGTCCTCCTCGCCGGTGCGCAGCTCGACCGCGCCGATCACCTCGTCGCCGTCCTTGAGCGCGATCACCTCGAACTCGTCCTTGTTGGCGGGCCATTCGGGGACCACCCGCTTGACGACACCCTGCGCGGTGCCCAGCGCCAGGCCGGGGGAGGACTCGTCCAGGGTGGTCAGCGCGAGGACCCGCTCGTCGGCCTCCAGGCGGAGGAACTCGGTGACGGCGGCGCCGCCGGCCAGCGTCGGCGAGGGGGTGGGCGGCAGGGCCGGCAGGTCGATGACCGGCAGCCGCAGGACCCGGCCGGCCGAGGTGACCACACCGACGTCGGCGCGGGCGGTGGTCGGCACCGCGGAGACGATCACATCGTGCTTGGCGCGCTTCTCGGACAGCTCGAACGGCTCGCCGTCGGCGGTGCGGGCGAGCAGGCCGGTGGAGGAGAGCAGCACCCGGCACGGGTCGTCGGCGACCTCCAGCGGGACGGCCAGCGAGGCGGCCGGCGCGGCGCCGGCCTCCAGCAGGACGGTGCGCCGCTCGGTGCCGAACTGCTTGGCGACGGCGCCGAGTTCGCCGGAGACCACGCTGCGCAGCTTGTTGTCGGACTCCAGGATCTCGGTCAGGTCGGCGATCTCGGAGTTCAGCTTGGCCTGCTCCTGCTCCAGCTCGACCCGGTCGAAGCGGGTGAGCCGGCGCAGCGGGGTGTCGAGGATGTACGCGGTCTGCGTCTCGGACAGCGAGAAGCGCTCGATCAGGCGCTCCTTGGCCTGGGCGGCGTTGTCGCTGGAGCGGATGATCGCGATGACCTCGTCGATGTCGACCAGGGCGACCAGCAGGCCCTCGACCAGGTGCAGCCGCTCCTGGCGCTTGCGGCGGCGGAAGTCGCTGCGCCGGCGGACCACCTCGAAGCGGTGGTCGACGTAGACCTCCAGCAGCTCCTTGAGGCCCAGGGTGAGCGGCTGGCCGTCGACCAGCGCCACGTTGTTGATGCCGAAGGTCTCCTCCATCGGCGTCAGCTTGTAGAGCTGCTCCAGCAGCGCCTCGGGCACGAAGCCGTTCTTGACCTCGATGACCAGGCGCAGGCCGTGCTCGCGGTCGGTGAGGTCCTTGACGTCCGCGATGCCCTGGAGCTTCTTGGCGTTGACCAGGTCCTTGATCTTGGAGATGACCTTCTCCGGGCCGACGTTGTACGGCAGCTCGGTGACCACGATGCCCTTGCGGCGGGCGGTGACCGCCTCGATGCTCGTGGTGGCGCGGATCTTGAAGGTGCCGCGGCCGGACTCGTAGGCGTCCCGGATGCCGGAGAGGCCGACGATCCGTCCGCCGGTCGGCAGGTCCGGGCCGGGGACGAACCGCATGAGGGTGTCGAGGTCGGCGTTCGGGTGCTTGATCAGGTGGCGGGCGGCGGCGACGACCTCGGAGAGGTTGTGCGGCGGCATGTTGGTGGCCATGCCGACGGCGATCCCGGTGGCGCCGTTGACCAGCAGGTTGGGGAAGGCGGCCGGGAGCGCGAGCGGCTCCTGCTCGCTGCCGTCGTAGTTGGGCCCGAAGTCGACGGTCTCCTCGTGGATCGACTCGACCAGGGCCATCGAGGCGGCGGTGAGCCGGGACTCGGTGTAGCGCATCGCAGCCGGCGGGTCGTCGTTGCCGAGCGAGCCGAAGTTGCCGTGGCCGTCGATCAGCGGCAGCCGCATCGAGAACGGCTGGGCCATCCGGACGACCGAGTCGTAGATGGAGGCGTCGCCGTGCGGGTGCAGCCGGCCCATCACCTCGCCGACCAGGCGGGCGCACTTGACGTGGCCGCGCTCCGGGCGCAGGCCCATCTCGTTGGCCTGGTACAGGATGCGGCGGTGCACCGGCTTGAGGCCGTCCCGGGCGTCCGGCAGGGCCCGGGAGTAGATGACGGAGTAGGCGTACTCGAGGAACGAGCCCTGCATCTCGTCCACGACGTCGACGTCGAGGATGCGCTCCTCGAAGTCTCCGGGGGGCGGGGTCTGCGAACTGCGGCGGGCCATCGCGGCGGGGCTCCCTTACGTCTCGCTTGCGTCTCGTCCACGTCTCGTCGGCGCGGTTGTGGCCGGGGCTGTCGGCGGTTCTGTCAACAGGGCTCGGCGCCCCCATTGTGGACCCTCCCGCCGACAGCCCCGGCCAGCGCCCCTCTTCCGCCCCTGGCGAACGCCCCGTCCGCGCGGACACATCCGCCGGGTTCGCGCGTTGCACCACAATGGGGGACGCCACACGAACCCCGACATCGACGACGGGAAGGACCCGAGCGCATGGCCAACCCGGCCCCCGCCTCCCAGCGAGGCATCGCCATCACCGAGCACCGCCTGGCCAACGGCCTGCGCGTCGTCCTCTCCGAGGACCACCTGACCCCGGTGGCCGCGGTCTGCCTCTGGTACGACGTCGGCTCCCGGCACGAGGTGAAGGGCCGCACCGGGCTGGCCCACCTGTTCGAGCACCTGATGTTCCAGGGCTCCGCCAACGTCTCCAACAACGGGCACTTCGAGCTGGTCCAGGGCGCCGGCGGTTCGCTCAACGGCACCACCAGCTTCGAGCGCACCAACTACTTCGAGACCATGCCGGCCCACCAGTTGGAGCTCGCGCTCTGGCTGGAGGCGGACCGGATGGGCTCGCTGCTGGCGGCCCTCGACGAGACGTCGATGGAGAACCAGCGCGACGTGGTGAAGAACGAGCGCCGCCAGCGGTACGACAACGTGCCCTACGGCACCGCGTTCGAGAAGCTGACCGCGCTGTCCTTCCCGGACGGCCACCCGTACCACCACACCCCGATCGGCTCGATGGCCGACCTGGACGCGGCCACCCTGGAGGACGCCCGGGCGTTCTTCCGCACCTACTACGCGCCGAACAACGCGGTGCTCTCGGTGGTCGGGGACATCGACCCGGAGCAGACCGTCGCCTGGGTGGAGAAGTACTTCGGCAGCATCCCCGCGCACGACGGCAAGCAGCCGCCGCGCGACGGCAGCCTGCCGGAGTCGATCGGCCGGGAGCTGCGCGAGCTGGTCCGCGAGGACGTGCCGTCGCGCGCGCTGATGGCCGCCTACCGGCTGCCGCACGACGGCACCCGCGAGGCGGACGCCGCCGACCTGGCGCTGACCATCCTCGGCAGCGGCGAGTCGAGCCGGCTGTACAACCGGCTGGTCCGCCGGGACCGCACCGCCGTCGCGGCCGGCTTCGGCCTGCTGCGGCTGTCCGGCGCGCCGAGCCTGGGCTGGCTGGACGTCAAGACGTCGGGCGACGCCACCGTCGAGCAGATCGACGCGGCCGTCGACGAGGAGCTGGCCCGGTTCGCCGCCGAGGGCCCGACCCCGGCCGAGCTGGAGCGCGCCCAGGCGCAGATCGAGCGCGAGTGGCTGGACCGGCTCACCACGGTGGCCGGCCGCGCCGACGAACTCTGCCGCTTCGCCGTGCTGTTCGGCGACCCCGAGCTGCTGAACGACGCCCTGCCCAAGGTCCTCGACGTCACCGCCGAGGAGGTGCGGGAGGTCGCCGCGGCGCGGCTGCACCCGCAGAACCGGGCGGTGCTGGTGTACGAGCCGACCCCGGCCGAGGACACCGCCGACGACACCGCTGCCACCGCCGAGACCGACGAGGAGGGCGCCGCCGTATGAGCACCGAGTACGTCCCCGCCATGACCTTCCACCCCCAGCCCCAGCCCGGCACCCCGAGCCCGTGGGCGTTCCCGGCGCCGGAGCGCGCCGCGCTCGGCAACGGCATCACGGTGCTGCACTGCCACCGCCCCGGCCAGCAGCTGGTGGCCGTCGACGTGCTGCTCGACGCGCCGCTCGCGGCCGAGCCGGAGGGCCTGGACGGCGTCGCCTCGATCCTGGCCCGGGCGTTCAGCGAGGGCACCGACACGCTGACCGCCGAGGAGTTCGCGGCCGAGCTGGAGCGGGCCGGGGCGACCCTGGACGCGCACGCGGACCACCCGTGCATCCGGGTCTCGCTGGAGGTCCCGGCCTCCCGGCTGGCCCGCGGCCTGGACCTGCTGGCCGCCGCCCTGGGCAGCCCGGCGCTGCCGGAGGACGAGATCGAGCGGCTGGTCGCCAACCGGCTGGACGAGATCGTGCACGAGCAGGCCAACCCGGCCCGGCGGGCCGCCAAGGCGATGTACGCCGAGCTGTTCGACGGCGCCGACCGGCTGTCGCGCCCGCGGGCCGGCACCGCGGAGACCGTCAAGACCATCGACCGGGCCGCCGTCCGGGCCTTCTACGAGGCGCACGTGCGGCCCGCCACCACCACCGTCGTCGTGGTCGGCGACCTCACCGGCACCGACCTGCCGGCCCTGCTGGAGTCCACCCTGGGCGCCTGGAAGGGCTCCCCGGCCGAGCCGAGCACGCACGCGCCGGTGACCGCCGACGACACCGGCCGGGTGATCATCGTGGACCGCCCCGGGGCGGTGCAGACCCAGCTGCTGATCGGCCGGATCGGTCCGGACCGGCACGACCCGGCGTGGGCCGCGCAGATCCTCGGCACCTACTGCCTGGGCGGCACCCTCACCTCCCGGCTGGACCGGGTGCTGCGCGAGGAGAAGGGCTACACCTACGGCGTGCGGGCCTTCGCCCAGCCGCTGCGCTCGGCCGCCGACGGCAGCGGGCGCGCGCTGCTGGCGATCAGCGGCTCGGTGGACACCGCCTCCACCGCCCCGGCGCTGGCCGACACCTGGACCATCCTGCGCACGCTGGCCGCCGAGGGGCTCACCGACGCGGAGCGCGCCGAGGCGGTGCAGTTCCTGGTCGGCGTGGCGCCGCTGAAGTACGAGACGGCGGGCTCGGTGGCCGCGACCCTGGCCGACCAGGTCGAGCAGCACCTGGCCGACGACTTCCAGGCCGAGGTCTACCGGCAGCTGGCCGAGCTGCCGACCGCGGCCGCCACCGAGGCCGTGGTCAACGCCTTCCCGCCGGACCGGCTGGTCACCGTCCTGGTCGGCGACGCCGCGGCGTTCGCGGACCGGGTGCGGGAGCTGGGCATCGGCGAGGTCACCGTGATCGGCGCCTGACCCGAGGGCCCCGGGGCCCGGTGGAGCGTTCGGACGCTCCGCCGGGCCCTTTCTTGCGTCCCGTCGTTCCGGGGCTAAATCCCTTGCGGCGAAGCGGCGGTGCGTGGGTAGATATCCCCCGGCACCGGTACACACACGGAGAGGAGGCGGTCACCATGCGGGTCGAGCAGCAGGCCATTAGGCGCTCCCCGAGACTGTCCTCCCGATGCCCCTCGGCCGCCTGAGCGCCGCCTGCCCCAGACATCCCCGCGTCGCGCCGGGTCCCTTCGCGCGGCATCCCTCCGGGGCGCGTGCCCCGCCTAGGCTTGAACCATCCGACCTTGGAGGTCGTTGAACCATGTCGTACACCGAGGTACCCGGCGTCCGCGTCCCGATCCGGATGTGGACCGACCCGGCCACCGTCGAGGGCCAGGCGATGCAGCAGCTGCGCAACATCAGCTCGCTGCCCTGGCTGCACGGGCTCGCCGTGATGCCCGACGTCCACCTGGGCAAGGGCGCGACGGTGGGTTCGGTGATCGCCATGCGCGGCGCCGTCTGCCCGGCGGCGGTAGGCGTGGACATCGGCTGCGGGATGAGCGCGGTGAAGACCTCGCTCACCGCGAAGGACCTGCCGGACGACCTGTCGCGGCTGCGCTCGCGGATCGAGCAGGTCATCCCGGTCGGCCGCGGCCTGCACAGCGACCCGGTCGACCCGGGGAAGCTGCACGGCGTCCCGACCGGCGGCTGGGACGACTTCTGGCAGCGGTTCGACGCGGTCGCGCCCGAGGTGAAGTGGCGCCGTGAGCGGGCGGCCCAGCAGATGGCGACGCTCGGCGGCGGCAACCACTTCATCGAGGTGTGCGTCGACGACACCGGTGCGGTGTGGCTGATGCTGCACTCCGGGTCGCGCAACATCGGCAAGGAGCTGGCGGAGCACCACATGGGCGTGGCCCAGTCGCTGCCGCACAACCAGGGCCTGATCGACCGTGACCTCGCGGTGTTCGTCGCGGACACCCCGCAGATGGCCGCGTACCGGCAGGACCTCTTCTGGGCGCAGGAGTACGCCAAGCGCAACCGGGCGCTGATGATGGCGCTGTTCCAGGACGTGGTGCGGCGGGAGTTCCCGCGGGCGAAGGTCGCCTTCGACGAGGTGATCAGCTGCCACCACAACTACGTGTCGGAGGAGAGCTACGACGGCGTCGACCTGCTGGTCACCCGCAAGGGCGCGATCCGGGCCGGGGCCGGCGACTACGGGATCATCCCGGGCTCGATGGGCACCGGGTCGTACATCGTCCGCGGGCTGGGCAACGAGGCTTCGTTCAACTCGGCCTCGCACGGCGCCGGCCGGAAGATGAGCCGCAACGCCGCGAAGAAGCGGTTCACCACGGCCGACCTGGCCGAGCAGACCAAGGGCGTGGAGTGCCGCAAGGACTCGGGCGTGGTGGACGAGATCCCGGGCGCGTACAAGCCGATCGAGAAGGTGATCGAGCAGCAGCGGGACCTGGTCGAGGTCGTGGCGCACCTGAAGCAGGTGGTCTGCGTCAAGGGCTGAGGCCCACGTGCACCGAAGCCCCCGGCCGTCCGGTCGGGGGCTTCGGCGCGTTCAGGCCTCGTCGTGCCCGGGGTCGAGCCGCCGGTAGCCGGGGTGCACTCCGGCGGTGAGGTGCTGGGTCTCGGCGACCCGGCGCAGCAGCCCTGCCAGGGCGAGGCGTTCCTGCGGGTCGAGGCCCGCGCAGATGGCCTCCTCGTGGGCGAACGCCGCCTCGGCCAGCCCGCGCATGGCCTCCTCGCCCTGGGGCGCGAGGTAGAGGTCCTGGAACCGGCGGTCCTTGGGGTTGCGGCGGCGCTCGACCAGGCCGCGCGCCTCGATGGCGTCGACGAAGGCCACGAACCGGCTGGGGGACATGCCGAGCTGCCGGGCCAGCTCCTGCTGGTGCCGGCCGGGGGACAGCGCGACCGTCCGGAGCAGACCGGCCTGGGCCGGGGTGAGGTCCAGCTCGGCGACCCTCCGCGCGAAGGCCTGGCTCGCGTGTTCGCCCAACTGGGAGAGGAGGAAGGCGACCTGGGCTCCCTGCGGGCCCGTGTGCGGGATCGGGGCGGGGTCGGGAGTTCCGGTCATGAAAACACGATAGCAGTGGACAATGATGTCCCAAGGTGAACTATTCTGGGTCTGGAACTACTGGAGCCGGCGTCGATCCGTGCTGCGCCGCCCCTCGCCCCGAACGACCCGCCCCGACTGGAGCACCCCCCCATGACCACGACATTCGCGGCGCCTGCCGCCTCCCCTCGGCGCCGACAGGCGGGACCCCCCTTGCTGCTGCCCGCAGTGGCGTTCGCGGCACTGATGGTGGTGTCCATCGCGCTGGCCCGGCAGACCCCGCTGCCCACCGACTCGGCGGCCGACACGCTCGCCTACTACAAGTCCCACGCGACCGCCGCGAAGGTCGCCGGGACGCTGCAGTTCGGCGCCTCGGTCCCGCTCGCGGTCTGGGCCGCGATCGCCTACCAGCGGCTGCGCCGACTCGGCGTGACCGCCCCCGGCCCCGGCATCGCGCTGGTCTCCGGGGTGCTCTCCGCCGCGTCGATGGCGCTGTGCGGGCTGACCGTCTGGGCCGCCTCCCGGGCCGGTGACCTCGGCGACGCGGCGCTGGCCCGCTCACTGGCGGACCTCGCCTTCGCCTCCGGCGGCCCCGGGCACGTCGTCCCGTTCGCGGTGATGCTGGCCGGCGTGGCGGTGCCGATGCTGCTGCTCGGGTTCGGGCCCAAGGGCTTCGCCCGGGCCGGCCTGGTGCTCGCCGGGGTCGGGGTGCTCGGCACCCTGGCGCTGCTCTCCACCGGCCTCGGCTTCCTCCTGCCGATCGCCCGCTTCGGCGGCCTGGTCTGGCTGGTCGCGGCCAGCGTGATCCTGCCGGAGCGGCGTCCCTCGCGCCGCCCCGCCGGCTACGAGCCGGAGGTGGAGCCCGCCTGAGGCGGGCCCGGTGGCTGCTCCGGTGCGGTGACGGCCCGGCCCCGTCGGTGGTGCTCCGGGGTGGGGCCGTCCCGGCCGGGGGGAGGGCGACGGGGCGCGGCGCCGGGAGGCGCGGCGGACCGGTCGCGACCGAACGGGCCACTGCGCTCGTGAGGAAAAGGGGGAGGTGGCGCGGCGGTGTCCTGGGGAGGAAGGCCGCCGCGCCGCCGCTCGCCGCGGCGCTCTCCGGCGGCGGGGGAGCGGTGGTCGCCGACGGCATGCTCCACGTCCGGGCGGCGCACTGCCCGCAGTGCCCGAGCACATCGGGCGGCGCGCTGCCCGCCCCCTCCCTGCGGTAGGACGCGTCGGCGCAAGCGAGGTCAACTCACCGACGGCGGCGACAGGTTGCCGCCGTCCCCGGCAAGGAGGAAGTCATGGAGATCGTCGTCGTGGGAGCAGCCGGCCGGACCGGTCGGCTGGTGGTCGAGAAGGCCCTGGAGAACAAGCACGGCGTCACCGCCCTGCTGCGCGACCCGGCCAGGCTGCCGGTGGAGCACGAGCGGCTGACCAAGGCGCGCGGCGACGTGTTCGACGCCGGCTCGCTGGCCGGCCCGCTGGAGGGCAAGGACGCCGTGGTGGTGGCGCTGGGCGTGACCAGCCGCACCACCACGACGGTGTTCTCCGAGGGCGTGCGCAACATCATCGCGGCCGCCCGGGCGGGCGGGGTGCGCCGACTGATCACGATGTCCTCGGCGGGTCTGGAGACCAAGCACCTTCCGGCGATGCAGCGCTTCGTCGCCGAGTTCGTGGTGGACCGGGTCTACCGCAACATCCACCGCGACCTCGGCCGGATGGAGGACGAGGTCGAGGCCAGCCCGCTGGACTGGACGATCGTCCGGGTGCCGATGCTCACCGACGGCCCGGCGACGCCCGACTACCAGGCGGTGGTGGGCGGTCACATCGCGAAGGCCTCGCGCATCGCCCGGGCGAACGTCGCCGACTACATCGTCACCCGTCTGGGTGACACCGCGACCTACGGCCGCCGCGTCGAGGTGGCCAACTGATGCCCCCGGCGGAGGCCGGCGCGTCCGCGGCACCTCCGCGGCGCGGGCAGGCCGCGCGCCGCTGGCACCTCCACCGCCGACCGAGGGGAAACGCACCGTGAGCATCGCCGTCTTCGGCGCGACCGGCGGCACCGGCCGCCGCTTCCTGGAGCCGGCCGGCGCGGCTGGGCACGGGCAGCGCCGTTCCGGTGCGGTTCAGCGACGGCGTCGAGGCGCCGTTCACGGTGAAGGCGCTCTACCGGGGCGGCGAGCCGGCCGGCAAGGCGGCGGTGACGGCGGCGGCGCCGTTCGGCGATCCGAAGGCGCGGACCCGGGCGGAGTACGCGTAGAGCACGGCCCCGGTGGTCGACACCATGCTCGCGGTGGTCTACGCGCTGCTGGGGCCGGCGGTGCTGACCGCGCCGCTGGGAATCGCCAACACGCCGACCCTGGCGGTGCACGAGCGGACCGGGGAGCCGGACCTGCTGCGCGCGGTCGGCCCGACCCGCGGCCGGCCGCGGGCGATGGTGCGCTGGGAGCCGGTGCCGGTGGCGCTGTTCGGGACGATACGGCCTGGGCCCGGGGCGTCTCCGGACCGGCCGCGGCCGGCTGACCCGCCGCGGACGCACCGGAGCCCGGGCCCCCCGACCAACGGGGCCCGGGCTCCGGACGCGTACGGCGCGGCGCGGTCTCAGGCGGCGGCGGGCAGCTCGTCCAGGCCCTCGGAGACCAGCTTGGCCAGGCGGTCCAGGGCCTGGTCGGCGCCCTCGGCGTCGGAGGCCAGCACGACCTCCTCGCCGCCCTGCGCGCCGAGCGCGAGCAGGCCGAGCATGGAGCCGGCGTTGACCGGGTTGCCGCCGGGCTTGGAGATGGTGATCGGCACGCCGGTGGCCGCGACGGCCTTGACGAAGACGGAGGCGGGACGGGCGTGCAGGCCCTCGGGCCAACCGATGGTGACGCGGCGCTCAGCCATGAGACGTGCCTTTCCGGTAAAGCTGGTCACGGCCGTGATGGGGGGAGACGGACGTGTTGTCTAGACCAGTGTTGCACGCAGGCGACCCCTGGGAGTCGCGGCGTTCGGGACTTGTGATTGTTTCTTTCGGGGCCATAAACGGCGAATAATCCCCGTTCAGCGGCCCTGTCCACCCTGCCGTGAACACACGCCCGGCGCCATTCGGCCCGCCGCCGGATAATCTGGCGGTCGTGGACGACTCTGCGGTACCGCGAACCGAACCGGAGTACCCCCAGCACTGGGAGGCCGACATCCTCCTGCGCGACGGAGGCACGGCCCGGATCCGGCCGATCACCCCCGCCGACGCCGGCCGGCTGGTCGAGTTCTACGAACAGGTTTCCGACCAGTCCAAGTACTTCCGTTTCTTCGCGCCCTACCCCCGGCTCTCCGACAAGGACGTCCGCCGCTTCACCCACCACGACTTCGTCAACCGGGTCGGCCTCGCCGTCGTCGTCCGTGACCGCTTCATCGCCACCGTCCGCTACGACCGGATCGACCACGACGGCCGCCCCTCCGAGACCGGCACCGACGCCGAGGTCGCCTTCCTGGTCCAGGACGCCCACCAGGGCCGCGGCGTCGCCTCCGCACTGCTGGAGCACATCGCCGCCGTCGCCCAGGAACGCGGCATCCGCCGCTTCCAGGCCGAGGTGCTGCCGGAGAACCGCAAGATGGTGAAGGTCTTCACCGACGCCGGCTACGTCCAGCGCCGCAGCTTCGCCGACGGCGTGGTCCACCTGGAGTTCGACCTCGAACCCACCGCCGCCTCGCTCGCCGTCATGCGCGCCCGCGAGCACCGCGCCGAGGCCCGCTCCGTCCAGCGGCTGCTCACCCCGCGCTCGGTCGCGGTGATCGGCGCCTCCCGCCGCCCGCAGACCGTCGGGCGGGCCCTGCTGCGCGACCTGCTCGCCGGTTTCGCCGGCGACGACCGCCCCGTCCACGCGGTCAACCGCGCCGCCACGCCCGGCACCGAACTGGACGGCGTCCCGGTGCACCGCTCGATCCTGGACATCCCCGGCCCGGTCGACCTCGCGGTGATCGCCGTCCCCGCCTCCGCCGTCCCCGAGGCGGTCGCCGAGTGCGGCGCGCACGGCGTGCAGGGCCTGGTCGTGGTCACCGCCGGCTACGCCGAGACCGGCCCCGAGGGCCGAGACCGCCAGCGAGCCCTGGTCCGCCAGGCCCGCGCGGCCGGCATGCGGGTGATCGGCCCCAACGCCTTCGGACTGATCTCCACCGACCCCGAGCGGCCGCTCAACGCCTCGCTCGCCCCGGTGCTGCCCGCGCGCGGGGGCTTCGGCGTCTTCTGCCAGTCCGGCGCGATCGGCGTCGCCCTGCTGGAGGCCGCCCACCGGCGCGGCCTCGGCATCTCCTCCTTCGCCTCGGTCGGCAACCGGGCCGACGTCTCCGGGAACGACTTCCTCCAGTACTGGGCCGAGGACCCGGCCACCGACGTCGTCCTGCTCTACCTGGAGTCCTTCGGCAACCCCCGCAAGTTCACCCGGATCGCCCGCCGGCTCGCCCAGGCCAAGCCGGTCGTCGTGGTCAAGGGCGCCCGCCACACCGGCAGCCTGCCGCCCGGCCACGCCGTCCCCGCCACCGCCACCGGCCTCAAGGACGCCACCGTCGACGCCCTCTTCCAGCAGGCCGGCGTCACCCGGGTGGAGACCATCACCGAGCTCTACGACACCGGCGAACTGCTCGCCCTCCAGCCGCTGCCGCCCGGCGACCGGGTCGCCGTGATCGGCAACTCCGACTCCCTCGGCCTGCTCACCCACGACGCCTGCCTCTCCGCCGGCCTGCGCCCGCGCACCCCCGTCGACCTCACCACCGCCGCCACCGGCGAGAACTTCCGGGTCGCCCTGGACACCGCGCTGAGCGACCCGGGGGTGGATGCGGTGATCGCCGTCGCCATCCCGCCGATCGGCAACCAGGGCTGGGGCCCGGGCGCGGGCGGCCGGCTCACCGACCCGGACGACCCGGAACTCGGCTCCGACGACCCGGAGATCGCCGCCGCCCTGATCGACGCCGGCGAGCGCGCCCGCGCGGCCGGCAAGCCGCTGCTCCTCGCCCACCTGGCGCTCACCGACCTGCCCGGCCGGCTGCGCCCCGGCGGCATCCCCGCCTACCCGGCGCCCGAGCGGGCCGTGCGCGCCCTCGCCCACGCCGTCCACTACGCCGACTGGCGCCACCGGATGGCTGCGGCCGAGGAGACCGCCCGGGTCCCCGAACTCGACCGGATCGACGAGGCCGGCGCCCGCGACCTGGTCGAGGCCGCGCTCTCCACCCGCACCGCGATCGCCGCCCGCACCCAGCCCGGCGGCGCCCGGATCACCCTGCCCGACGCCGACGCCGCCGCCCTGCTCGCCCGCTACGGCGTCGACGTCTCGCCGACCCTGCCGGCCCCCGACGAGGAGAGCGCGGTGCGTGCCGCCGCCACCCTCGGCTACCCCGTCGCGCTCAAGGCCACCGCCCCCCACCTGCGCCACCGCCCCGACCTCGGCAGCGTCCGGCTCGACCTGACCGGCGAGCCCGGCCTGCGCCGCGCCCACCGCGAACTGGACGCCCTGCTCGGCGGCGCCGCCCAGGCCCAGCTGGTGGTCCAGCGGCTCGCCCCGCGCGGGGTGGACACCGTGATCGGCGCCACCGTCGACCCGGCGGTCGGCGCGATCCTCTCCTTCGGCCTGGCCGGCGCCCCCGCCGAACTGCTCGGCGACGTCGCCCACCGGCTGGTTCCGGCCACCGACCAGGACGTCGCCTCGCTGGTCCGCGAGGTCCGGGCGGCGCCCCTGCTGTTCGGCTGGCGCGGCGCCGAGGCCGTCGACACCGACGCCCTGGAGGAGCTGCTGCTGCGGGTGTCCCGGCTGGTCGACGACCTGCCGGAGGTCGCCTCGGTGGACCTCGAACCGGTGGTCGTGGCCCCGCACGGACTGGCGATCCTGGGGGCGCGCGTGCGCATCGCACCCCTGCCGGTCCGCAGTGATCTGGGCCCGCGCGCCATGAGCACGCTGTAACCTTCCTTGGTTGCGTCCGGACCGCGGGCGCCGTTGTCCGAAGCTCGGCGCCGCGCCGCCCGCTTCGTCGGCGGACCATGCCAGGATGGAGTTATGGCGAAGACCGGTACCACCACCACGCAGGACCTGCGTTCCGCGATCGAACGCAGCGGCTACTACCCGGCCCTGGTGTCCGAGGCGGTGGAGTCCGCGGTGGGTCCCGAGCCGATCAGCTCCTACCTGGTGCACCAGGAGACCACCTTCGACGCCAACGAGGTCCGTCGGCACGTCACCGTGCTGGTGCTGACCCCGACCCGCTTCGTGGTGAGCCACACCGACGAGCAGACCGGTGACGCCAGCAGCCCCGCCGTCCCGCTGGCCACCACCTCCACCGAGAGCGTCCGGCTGGACCGGATCAACTCCGTCGTGGTCAGCCGGATGGTCGCCAACCCGGAGACCTACACCCCGGGCACGCTGCCCCGCGAGGTGGTGCTGACCATCGGCTGGGGCGCCGTCCAGCGCCTCGACCTCGAACCGGCCGGCTGCTCCGACCCCAACTGCGAGGCGGACCACGGCTACACCGGCTCGGCCACCGCCGACGACCTCTCGCTGCGGGTCAGCGAGGCCGGCGACGGCCCCGAGACGGTCGCCCAGGCCCTGGTCTTCGCCCGTGCCCTGTCCGAGGCGACCGTCACCGACGCCCCCCGGGTCTGACCCGCAGCCGCCCGCCCGCGGCACCGTCCGGTACCCGCCCGCCCGCGCCACCGCCACGTACCGCCGCCACGCGCCCACCCGCGCCGTCCGGACGCCGCCCCCACCCGCCCGGACCGTACCGGCCAGCCAGGAAGCCACCCCCGCCACCATGCCCTTCGCCCCCGACGGCCACGACGCCTTCGAGATCCTCGACCCCGCCGCCGCCCCCGCGCCCCCCTACGGCACCGGCTCGCTCTGCGACCTGCTGCCCTCGGTGGCGGCCGGCCTCGGCGTACCCGGCTTCGAGGCGGCGCTGCCGCTGGCGCCCGCCGACCGCGCGGTGGTCTTCCTCGTCGACGGCCTCGGCTGGGAACTGCTGCTGCGCCACCCCGAGTACGCGCCGTTCCTCTCCTCGCTGACCGCGAGTTCGCTCGGCGGCACCGGCCGCCCGCTGACCGCCGGCTTCCCGTCCACCACCGCCACCTCGCTGGCCTCGGTCGGCACCGGCACGCCGCCCGGTCTGCACGGCCTGGCCGGGTACACGGTGGCGGTGCCCGGCGCCGGGCACCTGATGAACCAGCTCCGCTGGCAGCCGCACACCGACCCGGGCAGCTGGCAGCCGTACCCGACGGTCTTCGAGCGGGTGGACGCCGCCGGGGTGGCCACCGCGCAGGTCTCCTCCCCGCTGTTCGCCCAGACCCCGCTGACCCGGGTGGCGCTCTCCGGCGGCACCTTCCTCGGCCGTACCACCGGCGAGGAGCGGATGGACCGCGCCGCCGCCTGGCTGGCCGAGCACGACCGCGCACTGGTCTACACCTACGTCAGCGAACTGGACGGCGCGGGCCACCGCTTCGGCGTGGACTCCGACGAGTGGCGGATGACCCTGGACGCCGTCGACCGGCTGGCCCGCCGGCTCGCCGACCAGCTGCCCCCGCGCTCGGCGATGTACGTCACCGCCGACCACGGCATGATCGACATCGCCCCCGAGGACCGGATCGACTTCGACGAGGACTGGGAGCTCGGCGCCGGCGTCGCCCTGCTCGGTGGCGAGGGCCGGGCCCGCCACGTCTACGCCGTCCCCGGCGCCGCCGCCGACGTCCACGCGGTCTGGAGCGAGGTGCTCGGCGACCGGATGTGGGTGGCCACCCGCGACCAGGCGATCGCGGCCGGCTGGTTCGGCCCCGCCGTGGACGAGCGCGTCTACCACCGGATCGGCGACGTGGTCGCCGCCGCCCGCGACGACATCGCGATCACCGCCTCCCGCAACGAGCCCGGCGAGTCCGCGATGATCGGCCTGCACGGATCGATGACCCCGGTCGAGCAGTACGTGCCCCTGCTCGAATTCCGCCGCTGAACCCCCTTGATGTGAAAGGCCTTTGCACCACCCATGGCTGAACTGGTGTTCTTCTCCGGCACGATGGACTGCGGGAAGTCGACGCTCGCGCTCCAGATGGACCACAACCACGCCGCCCGCGGCCGGCAGGGGATCATCCTCACCCGCAACGACCGGGCCGGCGCCGCCACCATCTCCAGCCGCCTCGGCCTGCGCGCCGACGCGGTCGAGGTGGGCGACGACTTCGACTTCCACGCCCACGTGGTGCACCGGCTCTCGGCCGGCGGCCGGGTCGACTACCTGATCTGCGACGAGGCCCAGTTCTTCACCCCCGGCCAGATCGACCAGCTCGCCCGCGTCGTCGACGAACTGGACATCGACGTCTACACCTTCGGCATCACCACCGACTTCCGCACCCGGCTCTTCCCCGGCTCGCAGCGGCTGATCGAGCTCGCCGACCGGGTCGAGGTGCTCCAGGTCGAGGCGCTCTGCTGGTGCGGGGCCCGGGCCACCCACAACGCCCGCACCGTCGGCGGGGTGATGGTGGTCGAGGGCGCGCAGGTGGTGATCGGCGACATCTCCGTCCGTGAGGACGAGGTCGGCTACGAGGTGCTCTGCCGCCGTCACCACCGCCGCCGGCTGACCGCCGCGACCGCCCGCGCCGCCGTCCTCTCCCCGGACGTGCTCCCCTTCGAGGAGCAGCAGGCCTGAGCCGGTCTCAGACCGTCTCCAGCACCGAGAAGTGCCCGCCGCGCGGATCCGCCAGCCGGACCACCCGTCCGCGCGGCGTCGCGTGCGGCTCCACCAGGACCCGTCCGCCCAGCTCCACCGCCCGGCGCGCCGTCAGTTCCGCGTCGGTGACCGCGAAGTGGGTGCGCCAGCGCGGCGGGTGGCCGCGCAGCTCGGCGCCGCGCCGGATCCCGGCCACCGGCCGGCCGCCGACCAGCAGCGCCGACCCGCCCTCGTCCTCCGCCACCGGCACCCCGAGCACCGCGCGGTAGAAGGACGCCGCGCCGTCCGCGTCCGGGGTGAGCAGCTCCGCCCAGGCGGGCCCGCCCGGCTCGGTGCCGGCCTCCCGGCCGAGGTGCTCCTCGCCCTGCCAGAGCCCGAAGACCGCCCCGGAGACGTCCGCCGCGATCGCCAGCCGTCCGGCCAGCTCCGCCTGGAGCGGCCCGACCGCGACCGTCCCGCCGCACTCCCGCACCAGCTGGGCCGAGCGGTCCGCGCTGTCCACCGCGAAGTAGGTGGTCCACTGCACCGGGAAGCCGGTCACCGAGGACAGCCCGAGTCCGGCCACCGGCTCCTCGCCGAGCCGGGCGCGCACGTAGGCGCCGAGCTGGGCGGGCCCCTGGGTGAACGTCCAGCCGAGCAGTTCGCCGTAGAACGCCCGGGCGCCGGGCAGATCGTCGGTCATCAGGCTGACCCAGCACGGGGTGCCCTGGGCCAGCCGAAGTGTCAGCGCGGACATGACAGGTCTCCTCAGGGGGCGGACGGGCGCACGAAACGGCGCAGTGAGGGTGATGCTTCCACCGTGGCGCGCGTCGAACCCTCGGGCCGCGCGGAAAGTCCGGCAAAGACCGCACAAAGAGCACCGGCCCGGTGGCACTGCGCCAGAATGACCGCCATGAGCACCCATCACGATGACTCCCCGCTGGTGTCGGCGGCCGAACTGCGGGAGGCGCTCGCCTCCGCGAACCCGCCGGTCCTGCTCGACGTGCGCTGGCAGCTCGGCGGCCCGCCCGGCATCGAGGACTACACCGCCGGACACCTGCCCGGCGCCCACTTCGTCCCCCTCGACACCGACCTCGCCGCCCCCGCCGGCCCGCCCGGCCGCGGCGGGCGCCACCCGCTGCCCGACCCCGAGGAGTTCGGCGCCGCGCTGCGCCGCCTCGGTGTCTCGGCCGACCGTCCGGTGGTGGTCTACGACGGCGCCACCTCGCTGGCCGCCGCCCGCGCCTGGTGGCTGCTGCGCTGGGCCGGCCACCCGGACGTGCGGGTGCTGGACGGCGGCTACGCGGCCTGGCGCGAGGCCGGACTGCCGGTGAGCACCGAGGTGCCGTCCGCCGCGGACGGCGACTTCAAGCCGGTGCCGGGGCAGCTGCCGGTGACCGACGCGGACGGCGCCGCGGTCTGGGCCCGCGAGGCGCTGCTGCTGGACGCCCGGGCGGGGGAGCGGTACCGGGGCGAGAGCGAGCCGATCGACCCGCGGGCCGGCCACATCCCGGGCGCGGTCTCCGCGCCGACCACCGAGAACGTCGGCCCGGACGGCCGCTTCCGGCCCGCCGCCGAACTCGCCGCCCGTTTCCGGGCACTGGGCGCGGGCGAGCGGGCGACCGCCGTCTACTGCGGCTCCGGGGTGACCGCCGCGCACCAGATCCTGGCCCTCACGGTCGCCGGCCTGCCCGCCACCCTCTACCCGGGCTCCTGGAGCGAGTGGTCCGGCGACGAGGCCCGCCCGGTCGCCGTCACCGACCAGCCCGGCTGAGTCCGCGGACGCGCGAGGGGGGGACGGCCACGGCCGTCCGCCCC
>NZ_JBHVER010000172.1:0-17928 GCF_042802195.1 Kitasatospora sp. NPDC057500
GACGATCTTCGCGGAGGTGGTGGCGCGGGTGGGGGCGGCCGCGTTAGAGCTTGCGAAGTCCACTGAGGACCCTTTCGAGCAGCGTGACGTCGGGCTGGTTTCCGGATTCGCCGCCGGAAGCGGGCTGGTGGATGGCGACCAGGCCGGCCTCGGCCAGGTCGGCCACGAGGATGCGGGCCACTCCCAGGGGAAGGGAGAGCAGCGCCGAGACCTCGGCCACGGACTTGACCTCGGTGCACAGGGTGCAGATCCGCTGGTGCTCGGGGAGCAGGGTGGCCAGGCGTTGCGGATCGACGTTGGCGGAGACGAGTGCCTCCAGGGCGAGCTCGTACCGGGGCCTGGTCCGTCCGCCGGTCATCGCGAACGGGCGGATCAGCGGGCCGGAGTCGTACTCGTCCTCGAAGTCGTCGCCCGCTCCGGGGTCCTGGGCCGGCCCGTGGTGGCCGGGCGCCGGGGCGGGGTGTCCGGTCGGCTGCCCGGCGACCGGGCCGCGGCCGGGGAGGTGGCCGGTCGTCCCGTCCGGGTAGCCGGGCGGGGGAGCGTCGTACGAGGGCCGGGGCTGGGCGTACTGGTCGTACTGTCCCGGCGCGTACGGCTGCTGGCCGTACGACGGCTGGCCGTAGGGCCGACCGTGCTGGTCGTACTGGCCGTGCTGGCCGTGTTGGCCGTGGAGCGGCCGGCCGTACTGCTGACCGTGGCCGACGCCGGGTGCTCCGAAGGCGTCATGGCCTGTGCCAGGGTACGGAACGCCGTACTGGCCGCTGCGGTCGTCGGGCGGTGTCACGGTTCCTCTCCTCACAGGGTGCGGCGGTGCGGTGCGAGCTCGGGCACGGGTCCGGAGCCGGTGGTGCGAAGGCCGTACAACGTCCGAACCCGAGCCCGCCGAAGCGGGCCCGGGACGGACGCGGAGGTGCTTCGAATACCTGGACGGTATCCGACGGACCGTCAGTGCAGGAGACTGCCCTGGAGTTCTGCGCGGAGTGCGGGGGTGAGGACGGCGCCGGCCCGGTCGACGAGCAGGGCCATCTCGTATCCGACGAGGCCGATGTCGGAGTCGGGGGAGGCCAGGACGGCGAGCGCGGAGCCGTCGCTGATGGCCATCAGGAAGAGGAAGCCGCGCTCCATCTCGACGACGGTCTGGTTGACCTCGCCGCCCTCGAAGATCCGGCTGGCGCCGGTGGTGAGGGAGGTGAGGCCGGAGGCGACGGCGGCGAGCTGGTCGGCGCGGTCGCGGGGGAAGCCCTCGGACATGCACAGCAGGAGGCCGTCCGCGGAGACCACCACCGTGTGCGACACCCCGGGGGTGTTGTCCACGAAATTGGTGATCAGCCAGTTCAGGTTCTGTGCGGCCTGGCTCATCTGACTCAACTCAACGCTCCTGGTGGTTCGAGCCGCCGAAGAGATCGGTGCTGCGATTCTGCTGTCCGTTGCCGGACGGGTCTACCTGATCGGGGTCGATCCGGAAGCTTCCGGTGGTACCGGCGTTGCGGCCCTGCTCGACGCCGCGGCGCAGGTTGGTGAGACGGCCGCGGACCTCCTCGGGCGAGCGGGAGACCTGCGGGCCGTCCTGCGGGGTGGGCTTGGCGTTGCCCGCCACCAGGTTCTGCTTGGGCACGCGCCGGGGCAGGCCGGCCGGGGTGGTGCCGCTGGAGGAGGGTTCGCGGAGCTTCTCGGCGCGCTGCCAGTCACCGTCGTTGGGCGACTGCCAGGCCGTGTTGCCGGCGGCGGTCGGGCCGGTGGGCCCGTAGCCGCCGAGGGCGGACACGTCGTGGCCGCGCGGTTCGGCCGGGGCGGACGAGGTGTCCTTGGCGCCGGTGAACCAGTTCGGGCTCTCGCCGCCGCCGGCGTCCGCCGGGCCGGCCGGGAAGCCGCCGCCGGCCAGCTGCTGGCCGGGACGGCGCTGCGGCAGCCCGGACGGCAGGGTGTCGGGGGCGGTGTCGGCGGCCGGGAGGGCGGGCTGCTCGGGGGCGTACGGGTGGCCGGCCGGGGCCTCGTCGGCCTGGCGGCCGTACTGGTCGTCGGCGTACCCGGCCCGGTCGTACCCGTCCCGGCCGTAGCCGCTCTCCTGGCCGTACTCGTCCTGGTGGCCGTAGTCGTCGTAGCCCTGCTGCGGGTACTGGCCGTAGCCGTCCTGCCGGTAGCCCTCGACGTCGTAGCCGGCGCCCTGGCCGTAGTCGTCCTGCTGCCCGTACGCGTCCTGCCCGCCGTACTGGTTGTCGTACCGGTCGTCGGCGTAGCCGGGCTGCTGGTAGCCCTGCGGGTACTGGCCGTCCTGGGCGTGGCCCTCGTCGTTGCGGCGGCCGTAGGCCGGGTAGTCGTCCTCGACCTCGGCGTCCACCACCGGCTGACCGCCGTCGAGCGGTCCGCCGTCGAACGGTCCGGCCTCCAGCGCGGCGCGGCGGACCTGGTCCAGGCGCTGCGAGCGCTGGACGGCCTCCAGGGCCGGGCTGAAGCCGGTGGAGCCGGAGTTGCCGATGCCGGTGAGGTGGTCGTCGAAGCCGAGTTCGGCGGCGCTGCGGACCGGGTCCCGGTCGCCGGCCCACTCGCCGGACGGCTCCTGCTCGGAGAAGATCCGGGAGACGGTGAACTGCTCCTCGGGCTCCGGCGCCGCGGCCATCTGGGTCAGGAACGGCGGCAGCATGACCAGCGAGGTGGTGCCGGCCGACTCGCCGGACGGGCGGAGCTGGACGCGGATGTCGTGCCGCTGGGAGAGCCGGCCGACCACGAAGAGGCCCATGCGGCGGGAGATGGTGGCGTCGACCGTGGGCGGCTCGGCCAGCTTCTCGTTGATCTCCGCGAAGTCCTCGGCGGTGAGGCCGATGCCCTTGTCGTGGATCTCGACCAGCACCCGGCCGTCCGGCAGGCGGGTCGCGTTGACCAGCACCCGGGTCTGCGGGCTGGAGAACGTGGTGGCGTTCTCCAGCAGCTCGGCGAGCAGGTGGACGAGGTCGGTCACGGCGGCGCCGACGACCTCGGCCTCGGGGATGCCGGAGAGCTCGACGCGCTCGTACTGCTCCACCTCGGACGCGGCGGCGCGGAGCACGTCGACCAGCGGGACCGGGGTGTTCCAGCGGCGGCCGGCCTCCTCGCCCGCGAGGACGAGCAGGTTCTCGCCGTTGCGGCGCATACGGGTCGCCAGGTGGTCCAGCTTGAAGAGGTTCTCCAGCTGGTCCGGGTCGGCCTCGTTGTTCTCCAGGTCGGTGATCAGCGCCAGCTGGCGCTGGATGAGGCTCTGGCTGCGGCGCGACAGGTTGGTGAAGATCGCGTTGACGTTGCCTCGCAGCAGCGCCTGCTCGGCGGCGAGGGCGACCGCCTGCCGGTGGACCTGGTCGAAGGCCCGGGCGACCTCGCCGATCTCGTCCTTGCCGTGCAGCGGGATCGGGGTGACGTTGGTGTCCACCCGGTCCGGGTCGGTCTTGGAGAGCCGCTCGACCAGCTCGGGCAGGCGGTGGTCGGCGATCTCCAGGGCGGCGTTGCGCAGGGTGCGCATGCCGAGAATCATCGAGCGGGCCACGTAGCCGGTGAGGACACCGGCCAGGATCAGCGCGGTGAGCACGATCAGCGAGTTGAGGATGGCGTCGAAGCGGGCGTTGTCCCGCAGCTCGGCGGCGTCCTTGAGCACCTCGTCCAGCAGCGCGATCTCGGTGGACCGGAGGCTGGAGATGTGGGTGTTGGCGGCCTGGTTCCAGTTCTCCGGGGTGAGGCCGGAGTCCTTGGCGTCCTTGTAGGCGCGGTCCGCGACCTCCTTGCCCTGGGACTGGCCGTTGGCGGCGGCCTGGGTGTAGGCGGTGCCGAGGCTCAGCAGGCCCTGCATGGTCGGCACGCTGCCGTTGGGCATGCGGTAGGCGGCGCGCTGGTCGGCGTTGGCCTGGGCGACCTGGGCGGCGGAGTACTTCGCGGCGTCCTCGGGGGCGCTGCCGGTGTTGAACTCGGAGAGCGCGGTCTGCTCCAGGCGCTGGGCGACCAGCAGCTGCTGGATGAGGTCGACGTTCTCGTACCGGGTGGTCTTCTGGGCGGAGATGCCGACCAGCAGCTGCAGCATGAGGGCGCGCTGGCTCGAAGCGGAGGCCTTGGCCAGCGACATGGCGTAGATCGAGCGGCCCGTGCTGGTCAGGTTGGACGAGCCGACGCCGACCGAGTTGTCGTAGGACAGCAGCGGCGTGTACATCACCGAGTAGGCGCTGACGGTCGCCGTGGCGAACAGGTTGTCGGCGTAGGCGGCGGCGCGCAGCTGCGGCAGGTGGACGACCACGGACTCGAAGGCCTCGTGGCGCCGGGGGAGCTCGCCGGACTTGTCGCTGGCCTCGTAGGCGGCGTTGTACGCCTTGAGGGCGGCGTCGGTGGTCGAGCGCGCCTTGGTGACCTCGTTGTTCGGGTCCTGCTTGGTGATCAGGGGTATGAGCGTCCTGTCGCGCTCGCTCTCCAGCGCCTCGGCGAGCTCGGTGGCGGCCTTGGCGAGGGCGGCGGTGCGCTGGGCGCGGTCGGCCTTGACGAAGCCGTCGATCGAGGTGTTGACGCGCAGTCCGCCGAAGACCAGGCCGATGACGACCGGGATCAGCAGGATCGCGATCAGACGGGCCGGCACGCGCCAGTTGCGCGGGCGCACGAAGTCGTAGCGGCTGCTCCTGGGACCGGGGTCGACCGGGCCGGAGCCGGAGCCGGGCGTGGAGCCGGCGCCGGCGCCGGGGATGGACGCGGGGTCCTTGCCGGGGTTCGGCTGCTGCGGTGCCGGGGCGGCCTGCGGCCGTTCCTCGGTCGGTGTGAACGCCGAGAACCCGCCCGGTTCCGGCGCGGTGCCGTTCGGCTCGCTCTGGCGGGGCTCGGAGCGCCGCTGCGGGGCGACCTGCTGCTTACGCCTCACTCGACAACTACCTCTCGGCCGACAGCCGGCCATGGATCAATCCAGCGCTACCCCCGGGGGCCGCCCGTTCCGGGGAACGGCAGCCGTATGGGATCCAAGGGGTAGCTGGAATTTCAGCACGTGCAGGGATGGGGGACAAACAGCTGCTGGTGGGCGAAGCACGCGGTGCAATTCAGGACATTCGCCGACATGTTGGCGCAAAACTGTGGTCTTCTGGCGCTGAGCGACGCTGATTCGCTACAAACAGTCATTGTTGATCACGAAATGCCTACCGAACTGTTATCCGCCGCTTATGGGAGGGTCTTGCGCGAGGCGCCCGGACGACACCTCCCCGCAAGCGAACGCGCCCCGGCGCCCCGTCGGCGCGACGGGGTGCCGGGGCCGCCGACCTCGGGTTTCCGCTCAGCGCAGGCGGGCGAGGAGGGCGTGTTCGACGAGGGTGATGAGGGCGCTCTTGGCGCTGTCGCGGCGTCGGGCGTCCAGGGTGATGACGGGGGTGTCGCTGCCGAGTTGGAGGGCTTCGCGGACTTCGTCGGGGGTGTGGGGCTGGTGTCCGTCGAAGCCGTTGAGGGCGACGACGAAGGGGAGTCCGCTGTTCTCGAAGTAGTCGAGGGCGGGGAAGCAGTCGGCGAGGCGGCGGGTGTCGACGAGGACGATGGCGCCGATGGCTCCGCGGACGAGGTCGTCCCACATGAACCAGAAGCGGTCCTGTCCGGGGGTGCCGAACAGGTAGAGGATGAGGTCTTCGTCGAGGGTGATGCGGCCGAAGTCCATGGCGACGGTGGTGGTCGTCTTGCCGGAGACGTGGCTGAGGTCGTCGATGCCGGCGGAGGCCGAGGTCATGACGGCTTCGGTGCGCAGGGGGTTGATCTCGGAGACGGCGCCGACGAGCGTGGTCTTGCCGACGCCGAAGCCGCCCGCGACGACGATCTTCGCGGAGGTGGTG
Organism: Kitasatospora sp. NPDC057500; assembly: GCF_042802195.1. NCBI lineage: Bacteria > Bacillati > Actinomycetota > Actinomycetes > Kitasatosporales > Streptomycetaceae > Kitasatospora > Kitasatospora sp. NPDC057500. The sequence continues at coordinate 5,808 of NZ_JBHVER010000172.1, forward strand.
GCGCGGGTGGGGGCGGCCGCGTTAGAGCTTGCGAAGTCCACTGAGGACCCTTTCGAGCAGCGTGACGTCGGGCGTTCCGCCCGACTCGCCCGCGGCGGCGGGCTGGTGGATGGCGACAAGACCGGCCTCGGCCAGATCGGCCACGAGGATGCGGGCGACACCGAGGGGGACACCGGCCAGGGCGGAGATCTCCGCGATGGACTTGACCTCCCGGCAGAGGCTGACGATCCGGGCGTGCTCGGGCAGCAGGCCGCCGGTCCGCTCGGCGGCACCGGTGGTCGAGATCAGCGCCTCGATCGCGAGCTGGTACCGGGGCCGGGTGCGGCCTCCGGTCATCGCGTAGGGGCGGACCAGCGGCTGCTGCTCGTAGCCGTCGGACTGCTGCCCGCCGTAGCCGCTGCCGTACCCGTTGCCGTAGCCGGCGGGTGTCGAAGGCGGGGTCATGGGTCCTCCTTGTGCTGCAGCCTGGGGCAGCCGGTTCCAGCTGGGGCGATGCCAGCTGAGGCGAGATCAGCTGCCTGAGGGTAGCTGAGGGTGGAACGCCGGGTCCGGTCGGGTCGGACCCGGCGGGGAGGTGGGACGGGTGGGAAGTACCGCTCAGGGTGCACTCAGTGCAGGAGACTGCCCTGGAGTTCTGCGCGGAGTGCGGGGGTGAGGACGGCGCCGGCCCGGTCGACGAGCAGGGCCATCTCGTATCCGACGAGGCCGATGTCGGAGTCGGGGGAGGCCAGGACGGCGAGCGCGGAGCCGTCGCTGATGGCCATCAGGAAGAGGAAGCCGCGCTCCATCTCGACGACGGTCTGGTTGACCTCGCCGCCCTCGAAGATCCGGCTGGCGCCGGTGGTGAGGGAGGTGAGGCCGGAGGCGACGGCGGCGAGCTGGTCGGCGCGGTCGCGGGGGAAGCCCTCGGACATGCACAGCAGGAGGCCGTCCGCGGAGACCACCACCGTGTGCGACACCCCGGGGGTGTTGTCCACGAAATTGGTGATCAGCCAGTTCAGGTTCTGTGCGGCCTGGCTCATCTGATTCAACTCAACGCTCCTGATGATCTGCGGCGTTGCCGTCGGTCCGGCCCCCGAAACTATCGAACCCGGGCTGCTGGGCACCATGGTGGAAACCGGCCTGGTCGGCCTGTGCCCGGCTCTGGCCCTGGTCGGCCTGCCCCTGTCCGGGCTGCCCCTGGCCGGCGGCCTGCTCGGCACCCGCCCGGCGGCCCTGCTGGATGCCGCGGCGCAGGTTGGTGAGACGGCCGCGGACCTCCTCGGGCGCGCGGGACACCTGCGGGCCGGTCAGCGGGGACGCCTCGGCCGTCCCGGAGACCAGGTTGGCCTGCGGGGTGCGCCGGGGCAGGCCCGACATGGTGACCCCGCTGGTCGACGGCTCGCGGACCTGCTCGGCACGGCGCCAGCGCTCGTCGTTGGCCGACGGGCGCCACGGGGCGTCACCGGGCTGCGGCTGCTGGCCGGGCTGCGGGGCCTGCTGCTGCGGCCGGCTCTGCTGGGGCTGGCTCTGCTGGGGCCGGGCCTGCGGCTGCTGGGCCTGCTGCGACGGAGGCTGCTGGCCGGGCTGCTGCGGGCGGCCCTGGGCGGCCTGCGGCTGTCCGGCCCGCGCGGCGGGCGCCGCCTGCTGGTGATCCGGCGCCGTGGTGCCGGGGCGGCGCGGCTGGTACGGCCGCGGGCGGCTCTGCTGCGGGGCCGGGCGGTCCTGCCCGGCCGGCGCCCCGCCGTCGGACGGACCGGTCGGCAGCGCCATCGGCTCCTGCCGGACGGGCTGCTGCTGGACCGGCTGCTGCGGGGCCTGCGGCTGCTGCGGCCGGCCGGCCTGCTCCGGACGGACCGGGTTCGGCACGGTCGGCAGCACCGGCTCCACCAGGCCGAGACCCAGCGGGTCGCGCGGGTCGATGTCACTGGCCTCGAACCGGGGGCGGGCGAACTGCTGGGTGCTCTCCACCGGTGCGGGCTCGGCCGCGGGCAGCGGCTGGGCCTGCTGGACCTGCGGCAGCGGCTGGGTCTGCTGGTTCGGCTGCGGCCGGTCGCCCGGCGCGGGCCGCTGCGGACGGCCGCCCTGGCCCTGCGGGCCCTGGGGACCCTGACCGGCCTGCGGCGGACGGCCCTGGCCGGGCCGCTGACGCTGCGGCAGCCCGTCCTGCGGACGCTCACCGGGGCGGGCGCCCTGCTGCGGCGCGCCCGGTCGGCCGGGCTGGTCGGCCCAGCCGTGCTGGGGCTGCTCGCCGCTGCGGGCGGCGGGGACGGCGTCGCCCTGCGGGCGCTCCTGGCCGGGACGGCGTCCGCCCGGGCCGCCCTGCTGGGGACCGGACTGCTGGGGACCGCCGGGCTGCTGGCCGCGGCGGGGCAGGCCGCCGGGGCCGCCCTGCTGCGGGCCCTGCCGGCCCGGGGCGCGCTGCGGCAGTCCGCCCTGCTGGGCCGAGGACTGCTGGTTGGGGCCCTGCTGGTTCGGACCCTGCTGGTTCGGGCCCTGCTGGCCGGGGCCACCCGGCCGGCCGCCCTGCGGCGCCGGGTTCTCGCGCAGCGACTGGCCGACCTGGCGGGTCGGCAGGCCGCCGCCCGCACCGGGACCGCCCTGGCCGCCCTGGGCGCCGGACGGCCCGGGACCGCCCTGGCCGAGCTGCGGCCGGCCCTGCTGCGGGGCGCCGCCCGCCGGACCCTGGCCGAGCGCCGCCGGACCGCCGGCGCGCCCGCCCTGGCCGGCCGGGACCTGGCGCTGCTGGCGCGGCGTCGGGGCGACCCCGCGCTGCTGCTTGGGCTGGGCACCGCCGCCGGCCCGGCCGGGGCCGCGGCGGTCGGCGGAGTTGGTGACGTCCACCGGGAGCATGACCAGCGCGGTGGTGCCGCCGGAGTCGCTGGGGCGCAGCTGGATGCGGATGCCGTGGCGCAGCGACAGGCGGCCGACCACGAAGAGGCCCATGCGGCGGGAGACGGAGACGTCCACCGTCGGCGGGTTGGCGAGGCGCTCGTTGATCTCGGCGAGGTCATCGGGGCTCAGGCCGATGCCGGTGTCGTGGATCTCGACGAGCACCCGGCCGTCCGGCAGCGCGTGGCCGGTGACCCGGACGCGGGTCTGCGGGCTGGAGAACGAGGTGGCGTTCTCCAGCAGCTCGGCGAGCAGGTGGACGAGGTCGTTGACGACGCGGCCGGCGACCTCGGCCGACGGCACGGCGGCGAGCTCGATGCGCTCGTACTGCTCCACCTCGGACGCGGCGGCGCGGAGCACGTCGACCAGCGGGACGGGGCGGGTCCAGCGGCGGCCCGGGTCCTCACCGGCGAGGACGAGGAGGTTTTCGCCGTTGCGGCGCATACGGGTCGCGAGGTGGTCCAGCTTGAAGAGGTTGGCCAGCTGGTCCGGGTCCGCCTCGCGGCTCTCCAGCTCGGAGATGAGCGACAGCTGGCGCTGGATGAGGCCCTGGCTGCGGCGGGAGAGGTTGGTGAACATCGCGTTGATGTTGCCGCGCAGGAGGGCCTGCTCGGCGGCGAGGCGGACGGCCTCGCTGTGCACCATGTCGAACGCGTGCGCCACGTGGCCGATCTCGTCCGCGGAGTCGATGGCGACCGGTTCGACGGTGACGTCCACGTCGTGCGGGTCGGACTCGGAGAGCGTCTTGACCAGCTCGGGCAGCCGCCGCTCGGCGACGTCCTCGGCCGCGGACTGCAGACGGGTCAGCGAGCGCACCATCGAGCGGGCGATCAGACCGGCGCCGGCGAGGGCGACGAGCAGCACCAGCGCGACGGCGGCACCGATGATCAGGGCCTCGGTGTCGGCCTGGGCCTGGAGCTCCTGGGCCTTGCCGTCGAGGTCCTCGATGAGCTTGGACTCGATCCGGCGCTCGGCGGCGATCTTGGCGGTGGACTGCTCGTACCAGTCCTTGTAGCTGACGGCCTCGCTCTGGCGGATACCGCTCTGCTGGAGGATCGAGCGCGCGTAGCGGTCGGCCGCGGCGACCACCGAGTTGTAGCTCAGCTGGCCGCGCAGGTTGTCCAGGTCGTGCGAGGTGTAGATGTTGTTGAAGCCGGTGAGCGCGTTGTCGTAGGACGCCTTCAGGCGGATACCGAAGGACTCGTCGCTCAGGCTGAGGTCCGGGCCGGTGGGGTTGGCGAGCGCGGCGCTGATCAGCGCGCGCTGCTGCGAGGTGGTGTTCTTGGCGAGCGAGAACTGCTGAAGGGCGCGGGTCGCGCGGACCAGTTCGCGGTTGTTGGAGGCGAGCGCGATGTCCTGGGTGATCGACAGCAGGTCGCGGATGATCACGTCGTACGCGGTGATCGTCGCCTGGATGTTCTGGTTGTTCTGGTACGGGTTGCTGCGCGCGTCGGAGACCGCGTTCAGGTCCTTGCGGATCTGGTAGAGCAGCGCCTTGCCGCCGGAGAGTTCGAGGTCCTCGAACTTGTCCGAGGACGCGATGAAGGTGCGGCTGAGGTCGTCGGTGACCTTGCGGGCGGCGACGATGTCGTCGTCCAGCGGCGCGGCGGGCTTGGCGGTGATCGGGCCGGCGCTGACGTCCCGCTCGTTCTGCAGGGCGTTGGCGAGGTCGGTCGCCTTCTTGGCCAGGTCCGAGAGGTTGGCCATCTGGGCCAGCTGCTGCGAGGTTTCGAGCGAGGTCTGGATGCGCAGGCCACCGAGGACCAGCGCGACCAGGACGGGGAGCGCGAGCAGCGCGGTCAGCTTGCTGCGGATCCGCCAGTTGCGCATGGCGAGGCGGCTCATGCCCTTGGCGCGCCGGCGGGTCAGGGAGCTGCGGAGCTTGCCGCGTGCCGACTTCCGCTCCGCGCCGTCCTCCTCCGGTCCGCCGATCACATCGGATGCCGGTTCGGCCGGGCCGCCGGGGGCCGCCGCCTGCTGGGGGGCTGCCGCGGGCTCACGCGACTCCGGGTCACCCGCGGCGCCGCTACCCCTTTTGAAACGTCCCTGCACTGGCGTCGCAACCTCTGGACCGGGCGTCCCGCCGCGTCGCCACGGCCTGGACGGTGTCGAGTTTCCATCCGCACCCCGGCCGGTCCGGGAGAGCGGGTCACCGGGGTGGACAGCTCCCTACCCACGGTCCGTGGCATTCCAGCACAGCCGGGGAATCCCAACAAGGGCGGACGGGGCACACCGGACGGCACTACTCACCGCGCGCAGGATCTCACCGACTGTGCGGCAAACGGACCGGAATACCGCCTTTTTCGGACACTCGCCGGATGCATGCCAAGGCGACCCGAGATCAACATGTTGGGTGGAGCATCGGGAATGCCCGATATTTCCGATATGTCGGCAAAGGCGGATGCGGCGATATGTCGGATATCGGAGATATGCTCTGCGATTTGTGGCGAAAATCACAGATGAATGTGTAGCTTTGGTCACGGTGACTGTGGAAAGAGATCCGTAACCTGGCTGTATCCGGAGCACGGCCCCGATCAGCCTGCCCAGAATCTCCCCGAATCACTCAGGCCGGGTGCCGACCGTGGTCGGTCGCCGGCCGCGACCTTGAGGTGCTGACGAGATGTCCCAGGCGAAGAAGGCCGACACGTCCACGCCGACCGACCGCTCCACGGCGAACCCGCGCCGGACGACGCTGGCCTCGGTCGAGGACTTCGGCCGGATCCCCGGCGCCCGCAAGCCGGAGGACGTCGTGACCTACGCGGCCGAGCTGCCGTCCTCCACCGCCAATCCGCGCCGCACCCAGCTGATGGTCGCCCCGGCGGTGAACGTCCCGCAGGGCTGAGACGTTCCGCGTACGCCCGGAGGGCGCCGTCACCTCCCGTGACGGCGCCCTTCGTCGTGTTGCCGTGAAGCACGCCAGGTCAGGGCCCACGCGATAGCCTGACAACGATCGAGCGGGGCCGGGCCCAAGAGGGGCGCGGCACCCGCCAGCGCCCGGGGCGCGCCCCGGGCGGCCGTCGAAGCGAGGGGTAGCCCAACCGTGCGCATTGCCAGGTTTTCCGTCCGGGAAGGAAGCCCTGCCGCCGGCAGCGTCTCCTTCGGTGTGGTCGAGGGCGACCCGGCCCGGCCCGAGTCGCTGGTGGTCCACGCCCTGGCCGGCCACCCGTTCGGCCAGCCCCAGCCGACCGGCGAGAGCTACCGCTTCCAGGACGTCCGGCTGCTCAGCCCGATGCTGCCCAACAAGATCGTGGCGGTCGGCCGCAACTACGCGGCGCACGCGGCAGAGCTGGGCAACGACCTCCCGGACGTCCCGCTCACCTTCTTCAAGCCGTCCACCTCGGTGATCGGCCCGACCGAGAGCATCGCCTACCCGCCGTTCTCCTCGGACGTCCAGCACGAGGCCGAACTGGCCGTGGTGATCGGCCGGATGTGCCGCGAGGTGCCGCTGGACCGGGTCCCCGAGGTGATCCTCGGCTACACCTGCGCCAACGACGTCACCGCGCGCGACGTCCAGCAGCGCGAGGGCCAGTGGGCCCGTGCCAAGGGCTTCGACACCGCCTGCCCGCTCGGCCCGTGGATCGAGACCGACCTCGACCCGTCCGACCTCGCGGTCACCTGCACGGTCAACGGCGAGCTCCGGCAGGCCGGCCGCACCTCGCAGATGGCCCGCTCGGTCGCCGAGCTGATCGTGCACATCTCCGAGGCCATGACGCTGCTGCCCGGCGACGTCGTGCTCACCGGCACGCCGGCCGGGGTGGGCCCGATCAACGTCGGCGACGAGGTCGCCGTCTCCGTCGAGGGCATCGGCACGCTCGTCAACAAGGTGGTCGAGCGTGGCTGACGGGCCGGCCGTGCGGGTGCGCTTCTGCCCGTCCCCGACCGGCAACCCGCACGTGGGCCTGGTCCGCACCGCCCTGTTCAACTGGGCCTTCGCCCGCCACCACGGCGGCACCCTGGTCTTCCGGATCGAGGACACCGACGCGGCCCGGGACTCCGAGGAGTCCTACGAGCAGCTGCTCGACGCGATGCGATGGCTCGGCCTCGACTGGGACGAGGGCCCGGAGGTCGGCGGGCCGCACGCGCCGTACCGCCAGTCGCAGCGGATGGACGTCTACGCGGACGTGGCCCGCCGGCTGCACGAGGCGGGCCACGCGTACCACTGCTACTGCTCCACCGAGGAGCTGGACGCCCGCCGCGAGGCCGCCCGCGCGGCCGGACGGCCGTCCGGCTACGACGGCCACTGCCGCGACCTGACGGACGACCAGGTGGCCGTCCACCGGCTGGCGCGGCGCGAGCCGGTCCTGCGCTTCCGGATGCCGGACACCACGATCGCCTTCGACGACCTGGTGCGCGGCCGGCTCTCCTTCGAGCCGGAGAACGTCCCCGACTACGGCATCGTCCGGGCCAACGGCGCGCCGCTCTACACCCTGGTCAACCCGGTGGACGACGCCCTGATGGGCATCACCCACGTGCTGCGCGGCGAGGACCTGCTCTCCTCGACCCCGCGCCAGATCGCGCTCTACGCCGCGCTCGCCGACATCGGCGTCGGCGACGGCGCCACCCCGCGCTTCGGCCACCTGCCGTACGTGATGGGGGAGGGCAACAAGAAGCTCTCCAAGCGCGACCCGCAGGCCTCGCTCAACCTCTACCGGGAGCGCGGCTTCATCCCCGAGGGCCTGCTCAACTACCTGTCGCTGCTCGGCTGGTCGCTCGCCGAGGACCGTGACGTCTTCACCATGGACGAGCTGGTCGCGGCCTTCGACATCACCAAGGTCAACACCAACCCGGCCCGCTTCGACCTGAAGAAGTGCGAGGCGATCAACGCCGACCACCTGCGCCGGCTGGCCCCGGAGGACTTCGTCCGCCGCCTTGTGCCCTACCTCCGCGCCGCCGGCCTGCTGCCGGCCGAGCCGACCGCCGGGCAGCTCGAACTGCTGGCGAAGGTGGCGCCGCTCACCCAGGAGCGGATGGTGGTGCTCGGCGAGATCGTCGGCATGGCCGGTTTCCTGTTCGTCGCGCCGGAGGACTTCGCCGTCGACCCGGACGACGCCGCCAAGGTGCTCACCGCCGACGCCCGGCCGGTCCTGGAGGCGAGCATCGGGGCACTGGAGGCGCTCGGCGACTTCACCCCGGAGCCGATCCAGGCCGCGCTGCGCGAGGCCCTGGTGGAGGGACTGGGCATCAAGCCGAAGTTCGCCTTCACCCCGCTGCGGGTGGCGGTGACCGGCCGGCGGGTCTCCCCGCCGCTGTTCGAGTCGATGGAGCTGCTCGGACGCCCCGAGACGCTGCGCCGGCTGACCGCCGCGCTGGCGGCCCTCCCGGCGGCCTGAACCCACCCGCGGGCCCGGTCGCACACCGGGCCCGCGGCCTCCCCGGACGTCACCGGACGGCCCCCTGCCCGCTGCCTGGGGTTATCGATTTTGGAGCCGGGGCGGACGTCGGGTAATGTTCTTTCTGCGCCGCCCGGGAGGGCAACGGCGAGGGAGCGAAAGCCCCCCGACGGAGCCGGAGCGGAAGGTGCGAGCTAGAGTGCGGCCCGACAGGGGTTCAACTCTGGTGGGGTATGGTGTAATTGGCAGCACGAGTGATTCTGGTTCATTTAGTCTAGGTTCGAGTCCTGGTACCCCAGCGCAGTACCGCGGTCCATCCGGACCGTACAATTCAAGAACAAGCCCCCGTTGTGTAGCGGCCTAGCACGCTGCCCTCTCACGGCAGTAGCGCCGGTTCGAATCCGGTCGGGGGTACTGGTTCCGAAAGGAACCGCCTGGAAAGCCCCCGTTGTGTAGCGGCCTAGCACGCTGCCCTCTCACGGCAGTAGCGCCGGTTCGAATCCGGTCGGGGGTACTGGTCTCGCAAGGGACCGCCAGGAGCCCCCGTTGTGTAGCGGCCTAGCACGCTGCCCTCTCACGGCAGTAGCGCCGGTTCGAATCCGGTCGGGGGTACCGAAGCAAAAAGCCGATGGGTAACCTCATCGGCTGATTGCTTTGCGTTGGGGTATGGTGTAATTGGCAGCACGAGTGATTCTGGTTCATTTAGTCTAGGTTCGAGTCCTGGTACCCCAGCCAGAAAATGAAGGCCCCGGTCCCCGGGGTCTTTTTGCTTTCCCGGACCCGGGAATTCCGCGGCACCACCGGAAGGGCCCCGCTCGGCATCGAGCGGGGCCCTTCCGGGTGTTCGCGGTGGGGGAGTGGGGGTGACGGGGGAACGGGGTGCGGGGGTCAGCTGCGGCGCAGGGCCTCGGTGAGGCGGTTGGCGGCCTCGATGATGGCCTGGGCGTGCAGCCGCCCGGGGTGGCGGGTCAGGCGCTCGATCGGTCCGGAGACCGAGACGGCGGCCACGACGCGGTTGGAGGGGCCGCGGACCGGCGCGGAGACGGACGCCACGCCCGGCTCCCGCTCGCCGATCGACTGGGCCCAGCCGCGCCGCCGGACGCCGCTGAGCGCGGTGGCGGTGAAGCGGGCGCCCTGGAGGCCGCGGTGGAGCCGCTCGGGCTCCTCCCAGGCCAGCAGGACCTGGGCGGCCGAGCCGGCCTTCATCGGCAGGGTGCTGCCGACCGGGACGGTGTCCCGCAGACCGGAGAGCCGCTCGGCGGCCGCGACGCAGATCCGCATCTCGCCCTGCCGGCGGTAGAGCTGTGCGCTCTCGCCGGTGACGTCGCGCAGGTGGGTCAGGACCGGGCCCGCGGTGGCGAGCAGCCGGTCCTCGCCCGCCGCGGCGGAGAGTTCGGACAGGCGGGGACCGAGGATGAAACGTCCCTGCATGTCCCTGGTGACCAGGCGGTGGTGTTCGAGTGCGACGGCGAGTCTGTGGGCCGTGGGGCGCGCCAGACCGGTGGCGGCGACCAGCCCCGCCAACGTGGCGGGGCCCGACTCCAGTGCGCTCAGCACCAGAGCGGCCTTGTCGAGCACGCCGACGCCGCTAGAGTTGTCCATGCCCTAAGACTGCAGTCTCATTCCGCGAGACGCAAGTTCAATCTTCCGCGAAAAGCGCCACTCTGGATGCAGCAGCCCGGGAGACACCCAGGATGCGGCCCCGTCGGGGCGTCCGCATCGTGGACACCGATCCGGCGTGCAGGCCGCGCGACGCGTGCCGCACGGGGCGGCGACAGCTTTGACCTCGACACACGAGAAGGCCGGCAACGCGGCCGGCTGGAGGGAACCCGATGGGACGGACACTCGCAGAGAAGGTCTGGGACGACCACGTCGTGCGGCGCGCGGAGGGCGAGCCCGACCTGCTCTTCATCGACCTGCACCTGCTCCACGAGGTGACCAGCCCGCAGGCCTTCGACGGCCTCCGGCTGGCCGGGCGCACGGTCCGCCGCACCGATCTCACGATCGCCACCGAGGACCACAACACCCCGACCCTGGACATCGACAAGCCGATCGCCGACCCGGTCTCCAGGGTCCAGCTGGAGACCCTGCGCCGGAACGCGGCCGAGTTCGGCGTCCGGATCCACTCGCTGGGCGACGTCGAGCAGGGCGTCGTGCACGTGGTCGGCCCGCAGCTGGGCCTGACCCAGCCCGGCACCACCGTGGTCTGTGGCGATTCCCACACCTCCACCCACGGCGCCTTCGGCGCGCTGGCGTTCGGCATCGGCACCAGCCAGGTCGAGCACGTGCTGGCCACCCAGACGCTGCCGCTGGCCCCGTTCCGCACCATGGCGATCACCGTCGAGGGCGAGCTGCCCGACGGCGTCACCGCCAAGGACCTCATCCTGGCGATCATCGCCCGGATCGGCACCGGCGGCGGCCAGGGCTACGTCCTGGAGTACCGCGGCTCGGCGATCCGCAGCCTCTCCATGGAGGCCCGGATGACCGTCTGCAACATGTCCATCGAGGCGGGCGCCCGGGCCGGCATGATCGCCCCCGACGAGACCACCTTCGAGTACCTGAAGGGCCGCCCGCACGCCCCGCAGGGCGAGGACTGGGACGCCGCGGTCGAGTACTGGAGGACCCTGGGCACCGACGAGGACGCGGTCTTCGACCACGAGATCTTCATCGACGCCGCCGAGCTGACCCCGTTCGTCACCTGGGGCACCAACCCCGGCCAGGGCGCCCCGCTCGGCTCCGCCGTGCCGGACCCGGCCTCCTTCGCCGACCCGCAGGAGCGGATCGCCGCCGAGAACGCCTTGGCCTACATGGGCCTGGAGGCCGGCACCCCGCTGCGCGAGGTCGCGGTCGACGCGGTCTTCGTCGGCTCCTGCACCAACGGCCGGATCGAGGACCTGCGCGCCGCCGCCGACCTGCTGCGCGGCCGCCGGATCGCCGACGGCGTGCGGATGCTGGTCGTCCCCGGCTCCGTCCGGGTCGCCCTCCAGGCCGTCGAGGAGGGCCTGGACAAGGTGTTCACCGAGGCCGGCGCCGAGTGGCGGCACGCGGGCTGCTCGATGTGCCTGGGCATGAACCCCGACCAGCTCGCCCCCGGCGAGCGCTGCGCCTCCACCTCGAACCGCAACTTCGAGGGCCGCCAGGGCAAGGGCGGACGCACCCACCTGGTCTCGCCGCAGGTCGCCGCCGCGACCGCCGTCCTGGGGCGCCTGGCCGCCCCCGCCGATCTGGTGGCCGACGCCGCCGTGGAGGTCTGAGCAGCATGGAGAAGTTCACCACCCACACCGGCCGGGCCGTGCCGCTGCGCCGCAGCAACGTCGACACCGACCAGATCATCCCCGCCCACTGGCTCAAGAAGGTCACCCGTTCCGGTTTCGAGGACGGGCTGTTCGAGGCCTGGCGCAAGGACGAGTCGTTCATCCTCAACCGGCCCGAGCGCCAGGGCGCCACCGTCCTGGTGGCCGGTCCCGAGTTCGGCACCGGCTCCTCCCGCGAGCACGCCGTCTGGGCCCTGCAGAACTACGGCTTCCACGCGGTGATCTCCTCGCGCTTCGCCGACATCTTCCGCGGCAACTCGCTGAAGAACGGCCTGCTGACCGTGGTCCTCCCGCAGGAGACCGTGGAGCGGCTCTGGGAGCTGGTCGAGACCGACCCGACCGCCGAGATCACCGTCGACCTGGAGGCCCGCGAGGTGCGCGCCGGTGGCGTGACCACGCCGTTCGAGCTGGACGACAACGTGCGGTGGCGGCTGCTGAACGGGCTGGACGACATCAGCATCACCCTGCGGAACGAGGCGGACATCGCCACGTTCGAGGCGCGTCGCCCCGCGTTCAAGCCGCGTACCCTGCCGGTGGCCTGAGATCCCCTTCTGAACAAGCATTCTGACGAACCGCCGGATGGCCCGCTCCCCCTCGGGGGGGCGG
>NZ_JBHVER010000173.1:0-17874 GCF_042802195.1 Kitasatospora sp. NPDC057500
GCGTTGCACAGTGCGGGGCCGGGCTCAGCCCTCGGTCCAGCCGTGGCCCTTCGCGCACTGCAGCATGGCGTTGCGCACCTTCAGGAGCTGCTCGCCGGTGAGCGTCGGCGCGTGCTCCAGCAGCAGCTCGGTCACCTCCAGCAGGAACTCCGCGGAGGTGAGGACGTCGCACTCGACGTCGTCGCCCTCGGCCGCCGGAACCCGGGGGGTGACGGACACCGCCGGGCCGGCCGGGCGGGCCAGCGCCCCCTTGGGCAGGCGCACCGAAGAGGCCTTCAGCCCCCGGTCGCCCTCCTCCATCTCGAACTCGACCACCAGGCCCGAGTGCACCATCGACTCGGGCATCAGCATGTCGTTGACGTGCAGGAAGACGTCCTCCCCGCCGTGGTCCGGAGCAATGAACCCGTACCCGCGCACACTGTCGTAACGCACCACTCGACCAGTGACCACAACACACCCCCAATGACAACAACCCGGGCCCCCTGCCCGACACCTGAGGTAGAGGATAGAGGATCGGGCGACCGCCTCCGCCAGGGGTACCCGGAAGGGCGGCGTCCGGGCCGCTCCGGCGCCGGCGCCGCCCGCGAAGGGCGGGAACCGGCCAGGTGTGCGTCCGGGCCCGGCGCGGCGGCCGGTGGCCCCGCCACCTGGCCGATCCGCGCGTTCCGGCGCTCCCGCCGGGGCGTGCGACCCCCGGCGGGCGCTGCGCCCTGCGCGTGAGCGCCGGGAACACGGGCCCTGCGGCGGCCCCCGCCTCCCAGCTGCACGGGCCAGAACGTCCGATTATCGATCCCACGGGGAAGAACAACTGATCGTCCGTCAGTTGAGGGCGACGAGTGGACCCCGCCCCGCGCGGTCCCGATGACGACCGACCCTTTGACGGCAGTCCCTTTGACCGGCAGTCCTTCGACGGCAGTCATCCGGACGACCGAACCGAGAACGACCAGGAGACAGTTGTGCGCATACTCTTCACCGGCCCGGCCGCACCCAGCCACGTCTTCCCGATGGTGCCGACCGCCCAGGCCGTCCGCGCCGCCGGGCACGAGGTGCTCTTCGCCAGTCCGCAGCCGCTGGAGCCGCTGCGCCAGACCGGGTTCCCGGTCGTCGAGATCGGCGACGGGCGGTCCGTGCGGGACGCCTTCGAGGAGATCGTCGGCACCGAGGCGCACTACGCCCAGCCGGACCTGACACAGGCGGAGATCCTGGAGATCGGGGCCGCCGCGTTCGCCCTGGCCTCACGCTCCACCGTGGACGACCTGCTGGCGGTCGCCGCCGGCTGGGACGCCCAGCTGATCGTCCACGACTCCTGTCTGGCCTCCGCCCAGCTGGTCGCGGCCAAGCTCGGCATTCCGGCGGCGCTGCAGAACTTCGGCCTCAGCTCCGGCCTGGAGATGGCGGCCGCGCTGGCCGCCCACTTCACCGACCTCTACGAGAAGCACGGGGTGGCCGCACCCGCCGGGTCCACCCCCTTGAACATCGTGCCCGCCTCGCTCGGCGGCGACCCGGGCGGCCTGCGGATGCGCTACGTCCCGTACAACGGCGGCGGCGTCGTCCCCGCCGCACTGCTGCACCGGGGCACCCGGCCGCGGGTCGCCGTCACCCTCGGCACGGTGCTCGCCGGGGTGGACGGCCTGGACGCCATCGCCCCGCTGGTCGCGGCCGCCGCCGAGGTCGACGCCGAGTTCCTGCTCGCCGTCGGCGACGCCGACCCCGCCGGGCTCGGCAGCCTGCCGGCCAACGTCCACCCGCTGCCGTGGGTGCCGCTGGCCGAGCTGCTGCGGGTGTGCGACGCGGTCGTCCACCACGGCGGCTCCGGCAGCACCCTCACCGGGATGCAGGCCGGCCTGCCGCAGCTGCTGCTGCCCCAGGGCGCCGACAACTTCATGGTGGCCGACGCCATGGCGGCCTACGGGGCGGGGCTGCGCTCCTCCTCCGCGGACGTCGACACCGCGCTGCTCACCCGTCTCGTCACCGACCCCGACCTGCGCGCCGCCGCCACCCGGCTGCGCGCCGAGAACGACGCCCTGCCGACCCCGGCGGCGGTCGTCCCCGACATCGAGGCCCTCGTCACCGCCCGCCCCTGACCCGACGTCCGGCCGGCGCCCCGGACCGCCCGCCCGGCGGTCCGGGGCGCTCGTGCTGCTCCCGGCCCCGCCGTTCGAACTCTCACGCGTAATTCGCTCCCGTGTGTCGGCGCCCGGCTCTAGGGTGCTCCCAACACGACCTGGGAGAAGAACCCGTGAGCGAAACGTTTCGCGTCGACCTGCGCGGAATAGTGGATCTGCTGAGCCACCACCTCTACACCAGCCCCCAGGTGTACGTCCGCGAACTGCTGCAGAACGCGGTCGACGCCATCACCGCCGTGCGCCAGGACGACGCCGACACCTCGCCCCGCGGCAGGCCCCGGATCGAGATCTCCTCCGGCGACGCGACCGGCGACGGTTCGCTGACGATCAGCGACAACGGCATCGGGCTGAGCGAGGCCCAGGTGCACGAACTGCTCGCCACCATCGGCCGCAGCTCCAAGCGCGACGAGCTCGGATTCGCCCGGCACGAGTTCATGGGCCAGTTCGGCATCGGACTGCTCTCCTGCTTCATGGTCTCCGACGCCATCGAGGTCACCACCCGCCGGGACGGCGAACCCACCGTGCTGTGGCACGGCCGCTCCGACGGCGGCTACACGCTGGAGCGGGCCCCCGCCGACCGGCAGCGCCCCGAGGCCGGCACCACCGTCACCCTGCGCCCGCGCCCCGGCTGCGAGCACCTGCTGACCCGCCGCGCCGTCACCGACCTGGCCACCCACTACGGCTCGCGGCTGCCGCACCCGGTCACCGTCGACGGCGAGCCGGTCACCGGCGGACCGGCCCCCTGGGACCGCCCCGAGGGCGAGGGCGCCGCCGAGCGCCGGACCCGCCTGGAGGCGTACTGCGAGGAGGTGTTCGGCTTCGCGCCGTTCGACGTCGTCGACATCGCCGCGGCCGAGGCCGGCCTGCGCGGCGTCGCCTTCGTCCTGCCGACGCCGGCCAACCCGGCCGTCCCGGCGGCGCACCGCGTCCACCTCAAGCGGATGCTGCTCGCCGAGGGCGCGGAGCGGCTGCTGCCCGAGTGGGCGTTCTTCGTGCGCTGCGTCGTGGACACCGGCGAACTGCGGCCCACCGCCAGCCGGGAGGCCCTCTACGAGGACTCGCTGCTGGAGGCGACCCGGGAGACGCTCGGCGACCAGCTGCGCGGCTGGCTGGTGCGCCTCAGCGTGCAGGAACCCGCCCGGCTGCGCTCCTTCCTGCGGGCGCACCACCTGGGCGTCAAGGCGCTGGCGCTGCACGACGACGAGATGCTCCGGCTGGTCGCCGAGTTCTGGCCGATGGAGACCAACGTCGGCCCGCTGACCCTCGCCGAGTTCACCGACCGCTACGGACTGCTCCGCTACACCCCGCTGCTGGACGAGTTCCGCCGGCTGGCACCGGTCGCCGCCGCCCAGGGACTCGCCGTCGTCAACGCCGGCTACGTCTACGACGCCGAGCTGATCGACCGCCTCGCCACCCTCGACCGCGCCCTGGAGACCGAACAGCTGCGCGCGGCGGACCTCACCACCCACCTGGCCCGGCCGGACGCCGCCGACGAGCGGGCCCTCGCACCCTTCCTCGCCGCCGCCGACCCGGTCCTGGCGCGGCTCGGCTGCGACCTGCTGGTCCGCTCCTTCGAGCCCTCCGGCCTGCCCGCCCTCTACCTGCTCGACGACGACACCGCCTTCCAACTGGACGTGCGCGGCGCCCGCGAGCAGGTGGACGAGACCTGGGCGGCGATCCTCGGCAGCCTCCGGAGCGAGACCGAGCCCCGGCCCCGCCTGGTCCTCAACCACCGCAACCCGCTGGCCCGGCAGGTGCTCGCGCTGACCGAGCCCGAGCTTCGGGCGATCTGCCTGGAGGGCCTCTACGTCCAGGCGCTGCTGCTCGGCCACCACCCGCTGCGCCCGGCCGACACCGCCGTCCTCAACCAGTCCTTCCTCGGCCTGATCGGCCGGGCCGTCGCCGGAGGCGCGCAGTGAGCCGGACCGAGCAGGAACTGCGCGAACTCTTCCGCAGCACCCACGTCATGCCCGCCGGGACGGCGAAGTTCGCCGCCCTGGAGGAGGTGATCCGCCACGCCGACGCCCTCGGACTCGTCGAGTTCGCCTTCGAGGTGCGGATGGAGGCCACCGAGGTGTTCCAGCAGAGCTGGGCGCCGGCCAAGGCCTTCCTCACCTTCTCCTGGTGCCTGGCGGCCTACGACCGCGAGCCGGCACGCTTCGACGGCGGCCACGAGGAGACGCTGCTCTGGCAGTTCAAGTGGATGGTCTCCAGCGTCCACCAGTTCCCGGAGATCCCGCTGGGCGGGACCGCCGACCTGCTCGACGACATGGAGCGGCGCTACCGGCGCGGCGGCCACAGCCCGCACGCCGTCCTCCAGCACCGCGGGCTGGCCGCCGAGGCCACCGGCGACCTCGCCCGCGCCCAGGAGTACTACGAGCAGATGGCGCTCACCCGGCGCGACGCCCTGTCGGACTGCTCCGGCTGCGTGCCGAGCAGCCAGGTGCGGACACTGGTCGCGCTCGGCCGGGACGAGGAGGCGATCCGCCTCGGCGAGCCGGCCCGGGGCTCGGGCTGCACCGAGCAACCGCAGTGGATCAACTCCGAACTGCTGCTGCCCTACCTGCGGACCGGGCGCGGCGAGCAGGCGGCGGAGGCGCACCGCTCCGCCTACCGGCGGATCCGCGGCAACCCGGGCAGCCTCGGCGAACTCGCCTCCAACCTGCTGTTCTGCGCCCACAGCGGCAACCCGGGGCGCGGCCTCGACCTGATCGAGCGCCACCTGTCCTGGCTGGACCGGGCGCGGACCCCGCTGGCGGACATGGAGTTCGCCGCGGCGGCCGTCGCGGTGCTGTCCGCGGTGGAGGCGGGCGGCGACGGGGCGTCGGCGCTGCGCTTCCCGACCGTCGAGGGCCGCCGCCGCCCGGACACCACGGTCACCGCGCTCGCCGCCGAACTGCGCGAACGCGCCCTCGGCCTCGCGGCCCGGTTCGACGCGCGCAACGGCAACGGCTACCAGAGCGCCCGGATGGGGGAGTGGATGACCGCCGGGCCGATCGGCGAACCGGTCCCCCTGCCGGGGACCGGCACGGACCCGCGCTCGCGCAGCGGGGAGCGGGTCCACCGGCTCACCGACCGGGTCGCCGCCCTCGTCGCGGCCGGCGACCCGCCGGGCGCCGCCCGCGCCCGCGCCGAGCTGGCCGAGACCCTGCTGGCCGTCGAACGTCCCACCGAGGCGGCGGAGGCCGCCGAGGAGGCCGTCCGCGAGCTCGACCGGCACGGCGCCCCCGAGGAGGCGGCCTCCTGCCGCTGGCTGCTCGCGCGCATCCACCAGCAGCACGGCCGGCGCGGCGACGCCGCCGAGCGGCTGCGCCAGCTCCTGGACGACACCGACGACGCCGACCGCCCCGCCTCCCTGCCGGCCCGCCCCGACCTGGAGGTGCGCCTCGGCGAGCTGCTCGGCAACGGCGCGGAGCCGGCCGCCCGGTATCTCGCGGCCTCCCTCGGCTTCGCCGCCGCCGGGCGGACGGCCGACCGGCTCCGCGCACTCGTCCAGGCGATGTGGCGCCACCCGTACAGCGACACCGAGGCCGAGACCGGCCTGCTGCGGGACATCCTGACGGAGGCCAGGACCGTCCTCGCCGCCCCCGACCCCGCCCGCACCACCGAGGTGGTCGTCGTGCTGCGCGGCTACGTCGACCAGATCCGCGCGACGGGCCGCCACCGCGAGGCCGCCGACCACCTCGCCGCCGCCCGCACCCTGCTCGAACAGCACCTCGCCACCGATCGGGCCGACCCCGGCGCGGCCGAGGAACTCGTCGACGTCCTCACCGAACTCGGCGAGGCCCGCCTGCGACTCGGCGACCCGGCCGCCGCGGAGGAGGCCGCCCTCGCCGCCCTGGCCGTCGCCGGGGACGACGGCTGCACCTGGGACGCGGCGCTGCTGGCGGCCCGCGTCCTGCGCGGCCGCGGCGCCGCCGCCGAGGCCGCCGAGCTGATGGCCGCCCACGACATCACCGAGGACGACCTGTCGGAGGCCGAGGAGTACTGACGGGCCCCTGGAGCTGACGAATCGTCAGGCTATCGTGACGTCAAGGAGGCTTGATGGAGGACTCCGCACATGCCGACTCCGGTGGACGGCGGCGGCGCGGCCGACGCCTTCCACGTGGTGATCCCCTCCCTCCCGGGCTTCGGACTCTCCGGGCCGACCCGGGAGGCGGGCTGGGACGTCCACCGGGTCGCCGGTGCCTGGGCCGAACTGATGCGGCGGCTGGGCTACCGCCGCTACGGCGCCCAGGGCGGGGACTGGGGGCCCGCCGTCACCCTGGAGCCGGCCGCGCCGGCCCCCGACCAGGTCGTCGCGATCCATCTGAACACCCTGCGGACCCTGCCCCCGGACGACCCCGCCGCGGCCGCCGGGCTCACCGCCGACGACCGGGCCCGGCTGAACCGGTTCCTGGAAGCGGAACCCGGGATGTCGGGGTACGCCAGGATCCAGGGCACCCGCCCGCAGCCGCCCGCCTATGCGCTGACCGACTCAACGGTCGGCCAACTGGCCTGGATCGTCGAGAAGTTCAAGGAGTCGACGGACAGTGCCGAGGTGCCCGAGGACGCCGTCCCGCGCGACCGCCTGCTGACCAACGTGATGCTGTACTGGCTCACCGCGACCGCCGGATCATCGGCCCGCCACTACTGGGAGGCCGCCCACCCCTCGCGCCCGGCGCGCACCGGGCAGCGACCCGCCGTCCCCACCGGGGTCGCGGTGTTCGCCGCCGACGTCGCCCGTCCGGTGCGGCGGCTCGCCGAGTGCGAGCACACCATCGTCCACTGGTCCGAACTGCCCCGTGGCGGCCACTTCGCCGCCATGGAGCAGCCCGGCCTGTTCACGGCCGACGTCCGCGCCTTCTTCCGCCGCTTCCGGTGACCCGGTGAGCGCGTCCGGCGCTCCCGGCACGGCCGGTGCTCAGCGGCAGGGGAGCAGGGCGAAGGTGTAGCCGCGGGACTTGAGGGTGCGCAGGATGGCGGGCAGGGCGGCCACGGTCTGCCCGCGGTCGCCGCCGCCGTCGTGGAGGAGGATCACCGAGCCGGGCTTGACGGCGTCGAGGACGCGGCGCTCGATCGCGGCGCGGCCGGGGCGGGCCCAGTCCTGGGGGTCGACGCTCCAGAGCTGGATGCTCTTGCCGAGTCCGGCGGCCCCCGAGCGGACGGCGCCGTTGACGCCGCCGTAGGGCGGGCGCAGGCACCTCGGGGTGGTGCCGGTCTGCGCGCGGATGCGGGCGTCGGTGGCCGTCACCTGGTACTGGAAGGCGGACTTGGAGACCTTCCGCAGGTCCGGGTGGGACCAGCTGTGGTTCTGCACGCTGTGCCCCTGCGCGCCCACCTGCCGGGTGACCCCGGGGTAGGCGGCGACGTTCTGGCCGATCTCGAAGAACGTGGCCCGCACACCGTACTGGGACAGCAGCGCGAGCACCTGCGGCGTGTACCGGGGGCTCGGGCCGTCGTCGAAGGTGAGGTAGACGACCTTGGCCGGAGCGGCCTGCGCCGGGACGGCCGGCAGCGCGACGACCGCGGCGGCCGCCGCGACCAGGGTTCCGACGGCGACCCGGGCGGCGCGGCGCCCCCTGCGCCGGTCCGCTCGACGGGCTGAAGACACAGGTCCTCCCAACGGCCGCGGCACGGGAACGAACCCGCTGCCCGCCCCCTCCCCGGCCCTTCACCCAATGTAGCGGCCCACCCCCGCACCGTCCCCGGCCCGCGTCAACGGGGGTCGCACTTCGGCCAGGATCACCGCTCCCCGGCGGGCGTCGGCGGCGCGTGGGGCAGGTGTGAACGGTGCGGTGGCGGTGGGGGTGTGACGGTGGGGCGGGTAGCGGATGCGCCGGTGCCCCCACCTGGTCGGACAGCGGCGGGAAGCCTATGCGGCGCAGCAACAGGGCGCTAAGCTGCGAACTTCTGAGCCAGTACCTGACAGGCCGTGCCACGGTCGGTGCTCCGGGCCGCCCCTCACCCGGATTCCACCGGCCGTGTCATGCCCCGTCGCCGTTCGGGTGCTGGGAACTCTGGTGGATCCGAATGAAGGAGGGGCAGATGGAGTCGTTTCCCGCACGGGTGGTGCGCTCGTCGAGACGCCGTGCCGATGTGTTCGCCCGCGCCTACCAGCGCGTGGCGCCCGGTGTCCTGCGGGTCAGCGTGGGGGTGTTGTACCTCTGGTTCGGGTTGCCGAAGTTCTTCCCCGGGACCAGCCCTGCCGAGGACCTCGCCACCCGCTGCATGAGCCTGATGACCTTCGACGCGGTGCCGCCCGACGTCTCGCGGTTCCTGCTGGCGCTGATGGAGGTCACGATCGGGCTCGGCCTGGTCACCGGCGTGCTGCTCCGGGTGGTCCTCGCGGTGTTCTTCGTCCACATGACCGGGGTGTTCGCGACACTGGTCCTGCTGCCGAACGACGTGTGGACCAACGGCGTCCCGCCCGTCCCCACGCTGGAGGGACAGTACATCCTCAAGAACATCGTGCTGATCGTGGCCTGTCTGACCGTCGCCACCCGAAGGGCGCGGCCCGCGGTCGAGCCCGCCCCGGACCAGGGACCGGCGGCGTCCGCCGGCACACCGCTCCCGTCGGGCACGGCTCCTGACGTACCGCAGGACCCGGCGGCCCGGAGCCGGACGACCGCAGATCTGCGCGGACAGTTCGCCGCCTGGACCCCTGTGGTCGAGGACGGCGCGGGGCTGGGGCGCGTGCCTCGGCCCCGCCGGGCCGTGCGTTGACGAATCCGCGTACGATCGGCGGTCGTGGTAGATCTCCGTGCCCCGATCAGCGGTCACGACCGTTGGCTCCCGGGGGAGTTCAAGACCCGGTGAACGCCTCCCGTCGTCGTGCCGCGGCCAGGGCTGCCGCCGCTCCTGCGGCGCGGCCCGACCGCGGCCTTCCTGCGGAAGCACCACGACGCGGAACAGGCCGGCGCCCTGCGTCCGCTGCGCGACCCGGATGCGCCGGAGCCGGCCCGAGGGCGACGAGGCAGTGGGGCACCTGACTCGCGGTCATCCCGTCACCTCGGCAGCAACACCTGGTTGCGGCCGGGTCCGCGTGCCCCAGCGGGCGAGGGACGGACCGGCAGCGCCCAGTGCCGCGAAGAACACCGCCAGCAGCAGCCATCCTGTCGTGCCGAGGCCGAGTACCACCGTGGTGAGGATCGCGGGGGCGAGGGCCTGGCCCGCGCTGAAGCCGAGGCCGAAGACACCTTGGTACTGGCCCTGCGCGTGGTCGGGGGCAAGGCCGAAGCCCAGGGCGAAGGCCGCCGATGACTCCCAGACCTCTCCCAGGCTGTGGACGAAGATCGCGGCCAGGACGAGTCCCGCCGCCGCCCAGACAGGGGTGTACGCCGCCAGTGCCATCATCGGGCAGCTGACGAGGAAGAACAGCCCCGCCGTGCGGAACGCCAGGCCGCCATCGTGCAGGGTCTCGATGCGCGAGCCGATCCTGGTCTGCATCAGCACGCAGAACAGGGAGTTGACGGCGAACAGCGCGGCCACCGTCCAGCGCGGCGCCTCGGTGTGCTCGGAGATCCAGATCGGCAGGAGCAGCGAGACCACCGGGTACTGCAGTCCCATGGCCCCGTAGAGGGCGGTGAACGCGAGGAAGGGGCGGTCCGCGAGGACGGGCCAGCGCCGCTGTTGCGGCGGTGCCGCCAGGACGGGGTAGCGGGGCAGCAGGAGCAGGAGCGCCGCGCACAGGGCGAAGCTCGCCGCGTTGCCGAGGATCAGCGTGACGAAGGCGGCGCGGGTGTTCGCGGCCAGTGCCAGCCCCGCACCCACCGTTCCCAGGACGACGCCCAGGTTGACGAACGTGCGCAGCTTGGCACGGAACCGGGCCGGGCGCTCGCCCCCGACCCGGACCACCAGCGCGCCCCACGCCGCCCCACCGGCCGCTGCGGCGATCTGGTCGACCGTCGCGATGATCGTGAGCGCGGCCCAGCTCTCGACGAGGACGAGGGCCGCCATCGACACGGCCTGGACCGCGAGGGCCAGCATCATGATCCTGCGAGCCCCTCGCCGATCCGCGAGATGCCCGCCCGGTATCCCCGCGCACAGACCGATCACTCCGGCGATGGTGAGCGCGGCACCGACCTGCACCGCGGGCAGGCCGACGACCAAGGTGAAATAGAGCGCTGACGCCGCGTTGAACAGGCCATTGCCGACTCGGTTGACGAAACTGGCGGCGATCAGCACGCGCTCCGGCCTACTGTCCCCCGCCATCCGGCCTATTCGACCCGCTGAGTTGACCCTGATCATGGATGGCACGCTAACAGCCGCCGCTGATCCGGCGGAAGTGCACCAGGATCCCGGGGACCTCGTCCTCCACGAGGCCGAGACCGAGGACCCCGTCGCCCTTCAGGAGCCCCCGGGTGTGCATCCACGACGGCGCGTTCTCCGCGAAGCGGTCCGCTCAGCACGCCCCCGGGGCGTCCGGCAGGCGCACGACGGCGGCGCCGGCCTGGGACTCGCCGAAGCCCCAGCCGGCCACCAGGGAGGCGCCGGTCGCGTCCAGGGCGTCGGACCACGGCCAGCCGCCGTTGCCCCAGTAGAAGCCGCCCGTGCTGCGCGCATCGGCCTGGCTCAGGCAGAGCATGCGGAGGTGGTCGCGCAGCGCGGTGTGCTCGACCGCCTTCAGCCGCTCCTCCCAGGGGGCGGCGGCGGAGCGGTCGCCGCCGATGTCCTGGAGCGACACCAGGTGACCGGGGCCGCGCCGGGTGAACGTGGCGGCCCGCATCGCGTCGGCGAGGGTGCCGTCGGTGGCGACGCGCAGCACTACGGCCAGCCAGCCGTTCAGCTTCGTGGCGTGCGCGCCGGTCAGGTCGACCCCGTGCCGGTCCAGGAGCGCCCCCAACTGCGCACCGCGCACCAGTGCGTCACCGGCCTCGTCGACCGTGGCGACGGCCTGCAGACCGGTGGCGAAGGCGTCGTCGAACGGCCGGGGGCCCTTGTGCCCGTCCTCGCCCCACGGCCCGGTCCCCGCCAGGAGCGCGGCGTCGAAGCGGAACAGCGACCCGCTCAGGTCGAAGCGCCACGCCGAGGGGGAGAACGGGTACTCGCCGTCCAGCTCCGGAAGGTGCCGCGGCGCCCGGGCCGACAGTGCCTCGGGGGTGGCCCAGGGGTTCGGGAACAGGAACTCGTCGAGCGTGTCCGAGGCGTAGTACACCCCGTACCCGGCGGCGGCCCCGTCGCCGGCCGGCTCGCCATCGAGCAGGATCTCGAAGGCACCGGCCAGCGCGGCGTCCCACCCACTGAGGTCGGCCGCCGTGGCGGTCTCGGGCGTCATGATGCGCACTCCTTCACGTCGTGTCACACGGGTCGACGCAAGATACCGGGCGCCGCTGACAACTCCCGCGCCGGCCGGGGGGCTACGCCCGGTGGTACGGCTGCGGCGCGGGGGCCTCGGCGCCGAGGGTGGCGGCGGCGTGGCGGGGCCAGTAGGGGTCGCGGAGGAGCTCGCGGCCGAGCAGGACGGCGTCGGCGTGGCCGTCGGTGAGGATCTGCTGGGCGTGGACGGGGTCGGTGATCAGGCCGACGGCCGCCACCGGGAGGTCGGTCCCGTTGCGGACCGCCTGGGCGAACGGCACCTGGTAGCCGGGGCCGGAGCCGACCTTGGCGTCGGGGGCGATGCCGCCGGTGGAGACGTCGAGCAGGTCGACGCCGTGCGCGTGCAGCTCCTTGGCGAGGCGGACGGTGTCCTCCGAGGTCCAGCCCTCGCGGTCGTCCTCGGGGTTCTCGGTGAGCCAGTCGGTCGCGGAGACGCGGAAGAAGACCGGCAGGTCCTCGGGCCAGACGGCGCGGACGGCGTCGACGACCTCCAGGGCGAAGCGGATCCGGCCCTCGAAGGAGCCGCCGTACGCGTCGGTGCGGCGGTTGCTGTGCGGGGAGAGGAACTCGTGGACGAGGTAGCCGTGCGCGCCGTGGATCTCGGCGATCTGGAAGCCGGCGTCGAGCGCGCGCCGGGCGGCGGCGGCGAACTGGCCGACGATCTCGCCGATCTGCTCGACGGTCAGCTCCTGCGGGGTGACCCGGGCGCTGTCGAAGGGGACGGCGCTGGGGGCGAGCGGCGTCCAGCCGTGCGGCTCGTCCGGGGCGATGGCGCGGCCGCGGTCGACCCAGGTGCGCTCGGTGGACGCCTTGCGTCCGGCGTGGGCGATCTGCACGCCGACGGCCGTGCCCTGCGCCTTGAGGAAGTCGGTGATCCGGCGGAAGGCCTTCACCTGGGTGTCGTTCCACAGCCCGAGGTCGTAGGGCGAGATCCGGCCCTCGGGGCTGACGGCGGTGGCCTCGGTGAGGATCAGGCCGGCGCCGCCGACGGCGCGCGCCGCGAGGTGGGTGAAGTGCCAGTCGGTGGGGACGCCCGCCTGGTCGCCGTCCGGTGCGGCGCTGTACTGGCACATCGGCGCCATCCAGACCCGGTTGGGGACGGTCAGCGACCGCAGGGTGTACGGGCTGAAGAGACTGGTGCTCATGCGAGGCTCCTGGTCGGGACGGAGGACGGGGAGGAGTCGTGCCCACGAGAGATTGCAGATGCAATCTCTGCCTCCACAATAGTTGTGCGCGCGGCATAAGTGCAAGCGGTAATTTCCGCTCCGCTGCCACCCCGGCCACCGGCCTCAGAGCGCTCGGATCTCCCGCCTGGTCAACGCGTACCCGAACGCGCCCAGCAGGCAGAGCCCGGTCGCCGCGAGCACCCCCCGGCTCCCGAACGCGTCCACCGCCGCGCCGGCCGCTATCACGGAGACCGGGAAGACCCCGAGCGCGCAGAAGGTGACCGCCGCCATGACCCGGGCCAGCAGTTCGGGCGGGGTGCTCTTCTGCACGCCGGTGACGACCAGCACATTGGTCACCGTGCTGGCACCGCCGGCCAGGCAGAGCAGCAGCACGGCGCCCGCGATCCCGGTGAGCGGCACCAGGCCGATCGCCGCGCCCATCACCAGGCCGGAGGTCATCGCCGTACGGCCGCGCGAGCGCAGGTCCGTGAGGCCGGCGGCGAACAGGCCGCCGACCAGTGCGCCGCCGGTGAACGCGGCCAGCAGCAGGCCCAGCCCGACGGCGCCGGCGTCGAAGCCGTCGGTGGCCAGGGCCGGCAGCGCGACCCGGGTGGCGCCGCCCACCGTCAGGTTCGCGATCACGGTGACCGTCAGCACCGCGCGCAGCAGCGGCGACTCCCGCAGCAGGGCGCGGAAGTTCCTCGGCACGGAGGCCCGTTCCGAGATCGGGCGGGGCGGTGCGACGGTGCTGCCGCGGCCGATCAGCAGCAGTGTCGCCGCCGACACCGCGAAGGTCGCCGCGTCCAGGCCCAGGGCGGCGGCCGGGTTCAGCCAGGCGACCAACGGTCCGGCCACCGCCGGACCGAGCAGACCGGCGCCGAAGGTGACCGTGCTGTTGAGCGCGTTGCCCGCGTGCAGGTCCTCGGCGGGCAGCAGGGTCGGGGTGATCGCCCAGGCGGCCGGCAGGAACACCCCCGCCCCGAGGCCGACCAGCAGGGCCAGCCCGCCGATCAGCCAGTAGTCCGCCGTCCCGCCGGCGGCGACCGCGCACAGCCCGGCGGTGGCGAGCAGACGGCCGAGGTCGGCGGCCAGCATCACCCGCCGGGCGCCGAACCGGTCGGCGAGCATCCCGCCGAGCGGGGTGGCGGCCAGCCGGCCCGCGCCGTAGGCGGCGACCACCAGGCTCAGCTGGCGGGCGCCCCCGGCGAGGGAGTACACCAGTAGCGGCAGGGCGACCACCTGGAAGGCGTTGCCGAACTCCGAGGTGGCCTGCCCGATCACCAGCAGCCGGTAGCCGCGCGAGCGCAGCGGCGCGAGGCCGATCCGCGGGCGGAAGCGCAGCAGGCCCGCCGTGCCGCCCGTGCCCGTGCTGCTAGCCATGGAGCGAGACCGGCAGCGACTCCAGGCCGCGCAGCATGATGGTGTTGCGCCAGGGCAGGGTCTCCTCCGCCGCGGCCAGCTCGATCCGGGTGAAGCGCTCCAGCAGCCCGGTCAGCGCGACCTCGCTCTCCAGCCTGCCGAGGAAGGAGCCGAGGCACCGGTGCAGGCCCTGCCCGAAGGCCAGGTGGCCCGGATCGCCCCGGTCGAGGATCAGCCGGTCGGGGTCGGTGAAGCGGGCCGGGTCCCGGTTGGCGGCGCCGAGCGAGAGCAGCACCAGCTCGTCCGCCGGGATCTCCACGTCGTCGACCGTCACCTCGGCGCCGGTGAACCGCAGCGTGGCCATGCTGACCGGGGACTCGTAGCGCAGGAACTCGTCGATCGCGACCGGCATCGCCGCCGGGTCGGCGCGCAGCAGGGCGAGCTGGTCGGGGTGGTGGAGCAGCGCCAGGGTGGCGGTGCCGAGCAGGTTGACGGTGGTCTCGTGGCCGCCGATCAGCAGGAGGAAGACCATCGAGAACACCTCCTGCTCGGTGAGTTCCCCGGCGTCCCGGGCCCGCACCAGGTCGGTGAGGATGTCCGCGCGCGGCGACGCCCGTCGGGACTTCATCAACTCCCGCAGGTAGTCGTTGAGTTCGGCGGTGGCCTGGTCGAAGGTCAGCTCGCCGCCCTGGGTGAGGATCGCCGTCGACCAGGTGCGGAAGGCCTGCATGTCCTCCGGCGGGAAGCCCAGCAGCTCGCAGATGACCATGATCGGCAGGGGGAAGGCGAAGTCCGTGACCAGGTCGGCGGTCTCCCGTTCGCGCAGCCCGTCCAGCAGGCCGCCGGCGATGCGCTCGACCAGCGGCCGCATCAGATCGACCCGCCGGCGGGTGAAGACTCCCTGGATCTGGCGGCGCAGCCGGGTGTGGTCCGGCGGGTCGCTGTTGAGCATGTGGACGACCTCCGAGCCGAGGGTCAGGCCGGAGCCCCGTCCGCTGGCGATGGCCTGGCTGCGGCGGACGTCCTGCCCGAACCGCGGGTCCATCAGCGCGGCCCGGACGTCCTGGTAGCGGGTCACCAGGTAGACCGGCAGGCCCTCGCCGAACTCGACGACGGAGACCGCGCCGGCCTCGCGGATCCGGGCGAGCGTGGGGTAGGGGTCGCGGATGAAGGCGGACATCCGCGCGGCGGCGTCGTCGTCGACCGCGGTGGTCATGGATCTCTCCTCGGACTCGGGCTCGGGCTCGCATTCGGGACTCTCGGGCTCGGGATGCGGGACTCGAAGGCGGGGACTCGAAGGCGGGGGCTTGAGGGCTCGAACCCCGCGCCTACACGGTCAGCGACGGGAAGGGCCAGCGCCGCACCCGCATCGGCAGGAACCAGACGCGGCCCGCCTGCTCGGCGATCAGGCCGGCCTCGGCGAAGTCCCGGTGGACGGCGTCCGGCAGCCGGCCGGCCTCGACTCCCTCGGCCAGCGCGTCCAGCTGCGCCAGATGGCCGGGCTCGTCGACGGTGAACAGCTCCAGCGTCCCGAACCGGCGGTCGCGCACCTCGACGAAGCCGGGGCCGCGGCGGAAGACGCATTTGCTCGGGAAGTACGTGGCACGCCAGTCGGCGACGACCTCCGGCGGCGCGCCGGTCAGCAGCTCGGGCGGGTACAGGTGGTGGAACCGGCGCCGCGCCGCGCAGCCGTCCGTGCAGACCGCCTGCCAGAGCACGGCCAGCCCCTGCCCGGTCGCCTCGCGCAGCAGCATCAGCGCCCGCGCGGAGGCGGCCGGTGCGTCCGCGCAGAGCCGCACCGGCTCGGTCAGCCGCAGGCAGCGGACCCCGGCGCGGTGCAGCTCGGTGACCTCCGCCTGCGCAGGCCCTGCCAGCGTGCGGCGGCCGAGCGCGAAGCCCGGCAGCTCCCGCACGGCGGGGTCGTAGTCGAGCCAGAGCTCGACCTCCGGGGCGGCCGCGCCCCAGGCGGCGGCGCCGGTCCGCTCAGCCGGTAGCGACGGCATCGAGCACCTCCTCGGTGCGGGGACGGGCGGCGCCGGCGGGGCCGTGCCGGTGGCGCATCCGCATCAGCACCTGGTTGTCGGACTCGACGGCGACCTGCACGTAGGCGCCCCCGTCGTGGAACAGCAGGCCCAGCTCGGTGAAGCGCTCCAGCACCGGTCCGACCGCCGCCGCGCCGCCGGGGACCCGGGCGGCCAGCGCGGCCGTCGAGCGGGGCTGGTCCAGCAGCCGGAAGACGGCGAGCTCCACCGGATCGGCCAGCTCGACCACCCGCCAGTCGTAGCCGGGCCGGGTGTTGACCAGCACGACCCGCCCGTCCGCCTCCCGGTGGCTGAGCCGGCTGTCGGGGAACCGTTCGAGCCAGGTGTCCACGGCCGCGCCCAGCCGCTCCGCGAGGGCGCCGCCGATCCCGCGCGGCGGCGCGGTGAAGACGTAGGCCAGTTCGTTCAGTTCGCTCTCCGGGAGGCGGTAGGTCGCCCGGTACTGGAATGCCGGCCGGGTGATCGCGAAACCCAGCTCGGGGCGGTCGAAGTACGGGCTGAAGCGCTCGATCGCGATCCGGCCCGCCCCGGTCGGCGGGTCCAGGTGGTGCAGTGCGGGCAGCTGGCCGATCACCGACTCGTAGTCCTCGGCCTGCTCGCCCGGGAACCCGTAGAGGTAGTTCCAGGTCACCGAGACCCCGGCACTCTGCGCGTCCCGCAGCGCGCGGACGTTCTGGCAGCCCGTGACCCCCTTGTCCATGATCCGCAGGACCCGGGTGCTCAGGCTCTCGATGCCGGGCTGCACCTGGGCCGCGCCCGAGTCGCCGAGCAGCTGGAACTGGCGGCGGCGCAGATTGGCCTTGATCTCGAAGTGCAGCCGCAGGTCGACCGGGAGCTCGGCGAGCGACTTCAGGACGGTGTCGAAGTAGCCCATGTCCAGGATGTTGTCGACCACGTAGACGTCCAGCAGCTGGTGGCGCTCGGCGAGGGCGAGCAGCTCGGCGAGGAAGTCCGCCGGCGGCTTGGAGCGGAACTCCATCGAGGAGCCGTTGAGCCCGCAGAAGGTGCAGTGGTGCTTCTCGCCCCACCAGCAGCCCCGGGAGCCCTCCAGGACCAGCTTGGGATCGACCCAGCGGGCCGCGGCGGAGGCGTCCAGCCGCTCGAAGAAGCCGTCGAAGCGGGGCGGGAGGATCGCCGCGGGCGGCAGCGGACGCCGCGCCATCGCGTTGGCCGTCGGCCTCCCGGCGTCGTCGCGCCAGCACAGCCCGGGGACGGCGGCGAGGTCGCCGCCCTCCAGGAGCGCCGGGAAGGCGGCCTCGCCCTCGCCGCGCACCACGTAGTCCAGGAAGGGGAAGTTGCGGTGCAGCGCGGCGCCCTGCGGACCGTCGCAGTTGGCACCGCCGAACACCGTGCGCACCTGCGGGCAGCGCTGCTTGAGCAGCCGGGCGGCGGCGAGGCTCGCGGTGTTCTGCTGGAAGGTGGTGGTGAAGCCGACCAGGTCCGGCGGATCGGCGGCGAGTTCCGCGACCAGCCGGTCGACGAACGCGGGGGCGAGCGCGCGGGTGGCCCGGGTCAGTGCGATCTCGCGCTCGCTCGCGCCGTTGGCGGCCAGGTACTCGAAGTAGGCCGCGGACCCGTCACCCGCCGCGTAGCCGTCTGCGTCTGCGTCGCCGTCGCCGTCGTCGCCGTACAGGGCGCCGGCGAACGCCCAGTCGCCCGCGCCCTGGAAGTAGGACTTCTCGGAGAAGTACTGGTAGTCGTCCGCGCCGAAGCCCGCGTGCTCGGCCGCCCAGTCCACGAAGTCCAGGTTGGCGTACCGCACGTCGACCTGATGGCCGGCGCGGGCGGCGGCGGTGTGCAGGATTCCGAGCGCCAGCGACGGCACGTCGATCGCGCCCCAGGGCATGTGCAGCAGGACGATACGCATGGTGGCCACTTCTGTTG
>NZ_JBHVER010000174.1:0-17815 GCF_042802195.1 Kitasatospora sp. NPDC057500
CGCCCGGAGCTGGTGGTGTCGGTGTTCGCCACGGCCACGTCGGCGGTCAACCGCCTGCGGGGCGGCACCCGGACGTCCTTCCGGCACCTGGTGCTGTGCACGGACGCCACCCCGCACCGGCTCTGGGTGCAGGAGGAGACGGACCTGTTCCTGGTCACCTCGGAGGTCGCCGCGTGCGGCGTACGGCGGTATCGGCCCGAGGCGCCGGTGGCCGTACTGCCCGCCCCGCTGCGGGCGCCGTTCTACCACCCGCCCTCGCGGGCGGAGGCGCGGGCGGAGGCGGGGGTACCGGCGGAGGCGCGGTGCGTGCTGCTGATGTCGGGCGCGTGGGGCCTCGGGCCGCTGGCCCGGACGGCGGCGGCCCTGGCCGACGCCGGCCCCCACGTCCTCGCGGTGGCCGGGAGCAACGCCGAACTGGAGCGGCGCCTCCGCCGTGCCGCTGAGGGTCGGCCGAGGCTGCACCCCTACGGCTGGACCGACCAGGTCCCCACCTTGATGGCCGCCGCCGATCTGGTCGTGACCAGCTCCGGCGACACGTGCAGCGAGGCCCGCGCCCTCGGCCGCCGCCTGCTGCTCCTGGACGTCGTCCAGGGCCACGGCCGCGACAACCTCCAGCACGAACTGGAACTCGGCCACGCCGACGTCGTCTCCGCCCGCCCGGCGGAAGTCGTCCGCTCCGCCCTGTCCGCCCTCACCCGCCCCGCCCCCGCCCCCTCCCCCGGCGCCACCCCGGAAGGCTGGCGCGCGGGTTTCACGGCGGCCCTGGCGAGGGTCGGCCTGGCCTGACCGTCCGACCACATCGAACCGATGCGCCGGACTGCCTCGGCCCGATAGCATCGCAGCTCAGCAAGCCTCGGCCCCGCACGCGCGGGGATGGTCCCCCCGGCCACCACCCACTCCCCCGCCCCGAACGCTCGGCCCCGCACGCGCGGGGGTGGTCCCGGGCATGCGTCCCTGGCCAGGATCGACATGGTCTCGGCCCCGCAGGCGCGGGGATGGTCCGCACTACAAGTTCGTGCCCCCGCGCATCGGCGGCTCGGCCCCGCACCTGCGGGGACTCCGCCGCTGGGGCCCGGCCGTATCGCCTGCTGCGGGTCAGCCCGGTCACCGGGGCCACGTCCGCCGCTGCCTCGACCTCGCAGCGGGTGCCCGGTGCGGTGCTACGCACGCACCGCACCGGGCGGGCCGGTCCACGTCGGCGGGGATGAGTCCGACGGCGGGCGCCCCCGCGTGCCGACCGGCACCGGCGGCTGCCGCACATCACGGACACACCGCGCTCGCCGGTGGGTCAGCGGGCGTCCGGGAGGAGGAAGTCGAGCAGGATCTGCCGGCTCGTCTGGGAGGTGAGACTCCCGTACACGTCGTCGAACGCGTGGTCGGCGAAGGGCAGTTCCTTCACCTCGACGTCGACGCCCTGGTTCCTCAGCGCGTCGCCGAGGCCGGTGACGGTCTCGGGGCGGGCGCTGCGGTCGCGGTCCCCGACGACGAGCAGGGTGCGGGGCAGGCCGGGGCGGACGTCGGAGGTCGGGGACACCTCGCGGTAGCGGTCCGGGTACTGCTCCGGAGTGCCGCCGGTGTACATCTCCGCCGCCTCGCGGGTCCCGGCCACGTCGTCCTTCCACATCTGCGCGACATCGGTGCCGGGGTAGAAGCCGATCACCGAGGCCGGGGGCGCAGGGGTGGCGCCCTCGGCGGCCTTGATGGTGCCGTTGTGGAGGCGGTAGGCGGTGTTCATCGCCAGGGTGCCGCCCGCCGACATGCCGCCGAGCGAGATCCGCGCGGTGTCGACGTTGTACGCGTCGGCGTTGCGCTGCACCCAGCCCATGGCGGAGACCAGGTCCTGCGGGGCCTTGTCCCAGGTGGGACGGTCGGGACCGGCCAGGCGGTAGTCGACTGCGAAGACGGCGACGCCGTGGTCGGCGAGCCAGCGGCCGGTGCCGCGCAGGTCGCTCTTGTCGAAGGTGTGGAAGCCGCCGGCGTGGGCGAGCACGACGGCCGGGGTCCGCTTGTCAGGTTCCTTCGCGGGCAGGTACGCGTCCACCCTCAGCGGCTCGCCCTCGGGGCTCGCGAACGTCTCGGTCGCGTCCGGCTTCACCGCGGGGTAGCCGAGTTCGGTGAACACCTGGCCCACCGAGATGTCGACGCCGGCCTCCCGGGCGGCCTGGAACTGGATGCCGCCGATGACCAGCGCGCCCACGGTGCACAGCGACGAGACGACGGTGACCACGCGGCCCCAGCGCACCAGGCCGGCCCGCCAGGCGAGCGCGGCCAGGCCGGCGGCGACGAGGGAGAACAGCGCCATGTGGAACGGGTACTGCCCGCCGAGGACCGGCCCGATCACGCCCGCCTTGGGTATCGCGGGGACGTACGCGCCGAGCACGACTGCGACGGCGAGGAACGCGAAGAACGACGCCAGGACGGCGGCGACGGCCCGCAGGATCCGGACGGGCCGGCCGGGACGTCCGGGCGGCGCGGCGAAGCTTCGGGGTGTGGTCATGGCTCTACTCCTGCGGTGGTGCGCGGAACTTGTCGGGAGCCGCGATCCGGCTCGTACAAGAACCTAGGAATCCGGCACCCTCGTGGGCCTCACACCGCGGAGCCATTCTCCGGAGCGGCTCTCAGGTAGGGGGTCGGGGGGAGGAGACGCCCGGGCCCCGACGCCGCACCACCGCGGGATCACAGACCGGTGCGGCCGGGAACGACCAGTCCCGTCTCGTAGGCGAGGACGGCGGCCTGGGTGCGGTCCCGCAGCTGCAGCTTCTGCAGGATGCTGCCCATGTGCGTCTTGACGGTCTGCTCGGCGACGACGAGTTCGGCGGCGATCTCCGCGTTGGACAGTCCCCGGGCCACCAGCGTGAGCACTTCGGTCTCGCGGTTGGTGAGGACGTCGATCCGCTCCTGGGCGGGTGGCTTCGCCGAGCCGCCCAGCCGGGCGAACTCCGCGATGAGCCGCTTGGTGAGCCCGGGCGACAGCAACGCGTCCCCGGCGGCCACGACGCGTACCGCCTCGGCCAGTTGGACCCCGGAGGCGTCCTTGAGGAGGAACCCGCCGGCGCCGGCCCGCAGCGCCTCGTACACGTACTCGTCGAGGTCGAAGGTGGTCAGGACGAGGATCCTGGTCGGCAGACCGGCCTGCCCGGTGATCCGGCGGGTGGCCTCGATGCCGTTCAGTCCGGGCATCCGGATGTCCATCACGACCACATCGGGGCGCAGTTCCTCGGCCTTGGCCACCGCGTCCAGGCCGTCCACGGCGGTCGCGATCACCTCGATGCCGGGCTGGGCTCCGAGGAGCACCGAGAAGGCCTCGCGGACCATCGCCTGGTCGTCGGCGATCATCACTCGGATCGTCATGCGGTCTGTTCCCTGTCTGTCCGGACGGCCGGGGCGGCGGGCACCGGCAGCAGTGCGGTGACCTCGTAGCCACCGTCGGGGGTGGTGCCGGCGGAGAACTCCCCGCCGAGCATCGCGGCACGTTCGCGCATGCCCAGGAGGCCGTGCCCGGCTCCCGGCGAGGGCTCGGCGGCCGCGGTGCCGGGCCCGTTGCGGATCCGCAGCCGGAGGGCGGCGTCGGTGTACGTCAGCTCGACGCGGGCCGCGGCGCCCGGGGCGTGGCGCAGCGTGTTGCTGAGCGCCTCCTGCACGATGCGGTAGGCGGACAGCTCCACGCCCTCGGGCAGCGGGCGGCGCGTCCCGGAGACCACCGCCCGCACGTCGAGTCCGGCCGCGCGCACCCCGGCGAGCAGGTCGTCGAGCCGTTCCAGGGTGGGCTGCGGAGCCTCGGGGGCACGCCTGCCGGGAGTGTCCTCGGAGCGCAGCACGCCGAGCAGGCGGCGCAGCTCGGTCAGTCCCTCCAGGGCGCCCGCGCGGATGTCGGCCAGCGCCGTGACCAGTTCCCGGGGCGGGTCCGCGACCCGGTACGGGGCGGCTTCGGCCTGGATGGAGATGACGGACATGTGGTGGGCGACCACGTCGTGCAACTCGCGCGCGATGCGGGCCCGTTCCTCCAGGACGGTGCGGTGGGCGCGCTCCTGCGCCAGGGCCCGTTCCTGCTCCAGGAGCCGGGCGCGGACCTCCCGCGTGCGGCGCACTCCGGTCGCGGCGGCCGCGACGAGGGCGAACAGCAGCAACACGATCACCGTGAAGTACCAGGGCCCGAGCCGCCCGCCCGCCAACTGCACTCCCAGTAGGAGGCCGGTGTTCAGCGCCGTCGTCTCGGCCGTCACCCTCGGCGGGTTGCGCAGCGCGACCAGGAACGACAGCCCGGCCTGCACGGCCCACGCCCATCCCGTGTACGGCGCGAAGGGCGGGTACAGCGAGAACACCGGCAGCATCACCAGCGACAGCCACCAGGCCGGCAGCGGTCGGCGCAGCGCCGCCACCAGGAGCGCGGCGTGGAGCATCCCGGCGGGCCGCGCCGGGATGTCCTCGGTGGCGGAGACGGCCGCGAAGACCGCCACCGCGACGACCGCGCCGTGCGGCAGCCACCTCAGCAGTCCCGGTCCGCCCATGGGCGGCATGGGCTGCGGGGCCGTGGTGAACAGGTCCTTCCGCACGGTGTGCAGCACTCCGCGCACCGATCGCCTTCCAGTCCTGTCCATACGGTCAGTATTGTCCACTTCGTCCACCTGAGGGCCGCGGCCGGGGGTGCTCAGCGGTTCGGCCGCTCGCGGTGCCTTCCTCGGCCTGGGTGCATTCGGTCACCACGCTACGGAGCGGACCCGCCGGCTGGCCTCCCGCTGGGGAGCCGTTCCCGGCCTGGCTCTCAGGTATGAGTCGGAGTGTCCCGGACAGTCCGGCGTACTCCGGCTAGGCCGGCCTAGGGGCAGGTCTCGCCGAACTTCACGGCCTTGAGCGTCACCGGCCGGCCGTTCAGGGGGGCGCCGGGCGCCGGGTCCTGCGAGCACACCTGCCAGTTCGACTGCACGACGATGATGCGGTTCTGCGCGGTGGCGTCCTCTGCCGTGATCGACGTCGACCTGTCGAGGGAGTCGTGCGCGGTCGAGACGGCCTTGCCCTTGAGATCGGGCATGACGGCGCCGGCCTTGGTCGGGGCACTCGCGCCTCGGTCGTGCGACGGGCACTGCTCGTCGAGCTTCACCGCGGCCATGTCGACCTTCGCGCTGGTGGGCTGCTCACCCGCGGCCGGGGACTGGCCGCAGACCTTCCAGTTGCGGTCGGCGATCTGGTTGCGGGAGCGGCCGAGTGCGTCGTGGCTGGTGAGCAGGTAGAAGCCCGCCTTCTGTGCGGCGTCCTGGGCGGACTGGAGACCCATGCCGATGAAGTTGGGAAGCACGGCGGTCTTCGCGCTGCCGCCACCCGCCGGAGCCGCCGCGCCTGCGGGTGGCGCGGCGGGCGCATCCGCGGCATCCGCGGCAGGCGCGGTCACGGCGGGTGCGGCGGTTGACCGGGTGGTGCCGGTGGCGATCGGATCGCACGCGGCGAGGCCGGCGACGGCCAGCACGGAGGCGAGGGCGGTGAGGGTGCGGCGCATGGGGTCCCCAGGATTGCGTGGTTGATGAGGGGACCGTAGTGGCGCACGGTGATGGCGTGTGGGTGATGTGACTGACCCGTGATCAACCGAAGGGTCCAGTGGCTGCGTCAGTACGGGATGCCGTGGTCGCGCAGGGGGCCGAGGGTGAGGTCGTGGTGGTGGCAGTGCGCGGCGATCAGGGGGAGGGCGGCGAGGGTCGCCTGCCAGGAGTCGGGGGCCGAGGTGCAGTCGGAGTCGTGGAGGAGGAGGGTGGCGCCGCCGGTCAGGGTGGGGCGGGCGGTGGCGTAGACGGTGGGGCCGGTGGCCGTGGGGAGCCAGTCTCGGCCCCAGGTGGTCCAGAGGACGGGGCGCAGGCCCAGGTGGTGGGCGGCCAGGGCGAGGCCGGTGGTGAGGACGCCGTACGGGGGGCGGTACCAGAGGGGGCGGATGCCGCACAGGGTGGCGATCGCTTCGGTGGTGCGGCGGAGTTCGCGGAGGTCGCGGGCGGGGGCGGGGCGGTACTGGCGGCGGTGGTGCCAGCCGTGGACGGCGACCTCGTGGCCGCGGGCGACCAGGTCGCGGCCGATGCCGGGGGCGCGTTCGAGCATGTCGCCGAGCAGGAAGAACGTCGCGTGGATGCCGAGGGCGTCCAGGGCGTCCAGGATCGGCGGGGTGCCGCGCGGGTCGGGGCCGTCGTCGAAGGTGAGCGCGATGTGTCCCGGGTCGCCGTGGCCGGCGGTGCGGCGGGCGAGGTGGCGGCGGACGGGGGGCAGACGGACGGCGGACGGGGCGAGGTGGAGCAACTCCACGGCGGCGAGGGATCCGAGGAGCAGGCGGGCGGCCCTCACCCGAAGCGCGAGGCCATCCGCCGGAACAGGCCCGGGGCGGCGCCGTGGAGACGGGCCGGGTAGCCGAGCCAGTGCGGCACGAAGACCCGGTCGCGGTCGGTGGTGAGCGCGCCGAGGACGATGTCGGCGACGGCCTCCGGCGGGACGG
The DNA here is from genome assembly GCF_042802195.1 of Kitasatospora sp. NPDC057500. Taxonomy (NCBI): domain Bacteria; kingdom Bacillati; phylum Actinomycetota; class Actinomycetes; order Kitasatosporales; family Streptomycetaceae; genus Kitasatospora; species Kitasatospora sp. NPDC057500. The sequence continues at coordinate 6,467 of NZ_JBHVER010000174.1, forward strand.
GGCGGGGGCGTTCGCGCTGGTAGTCGGTGCCGCGGGTGGCGAAGAACGGGGTCTCGACGGCGCCCGGCAGGATCAGCCGGACACCGACGCCGGTGCCGCGCAGCTCGTACCAGAGGCTCTCGGCGAACATCGTCAGCCCGGCCTTGGTCGCCGCGTAGGCGGCCTCGTCGCGGACGCCGACCTGGCCGGCCATCGAGCCGAGCAGGACGATCCGGCCCCGGTCGCGCTCCAGCATGCCGGGCAGCAGCAGGCGGACGAGCCGCAGCGGGGCGGCGAGGTTGACCTCCAGCATCCGGTCCAGGGTGTCGGTGGGCGTCCGGGCGAAGGGGCCGCGCCAGCCGATGCCGGCGCTGGCGACCAGGGCGTCCACCCGCCCGGCGGAGGTGAGGGCGGCTTCGGCGAGGCGCTGGGCGCCGTCGGGCTTGGCGAGGTCGGCGGGCAGCGGACGGCCGCCGGTGCGGGTGGCGGCGGCATCGAGGCGGGTCTGGTCGGTGCCGGAGAGCAGCAGCCGCCAGCCGGCGGCGGCGAGGCGGTCGGCGGTGGCGGCGCCGATGCCCGAGGAAGCACCGGTGACCAGGGCGACCGGCGGGGCGTCGGAGGGGCGCCGCCGGGCCCGGAGGGAGGGCGGATGGTCGTCGTCCGTGGTCATGGCACCTACCGCTCTGTGCGCACCTCGCCGTCCGATTTGTCCGGCAAGCCACCTTCGCACGACGGAGCCGTCCGAGCGACCGGGGTGGGGCCCAGCTCGGCCTCCACCTCGCCGAAGCGGGAGAGCACGAAGGTGCCGCCGACCGCCACCGCGAAGCCGGTCAGCGCGCACCAGCCGTAACCGGGGCGGGCGGCGTCGCCGAGGGCGGCCACCCCGACCAGGGCCGGGCCGAAGGTCTCCGAGACGGTGCCGGCGGCGGTCGCGGCCGTCACGGTGCCGCGCTGCAGGGCGAGCGCGTACGCGAGGTAGCCGCCGAGCCCGCCCAGGGCCAGCCCGTACGCGGCCGGGTCGGTGAACACGTCCAGCGGGCCGGCGACGTCGAGGACCCGGACGGCGAGGCTGGTCACGCCGAAGCCGACGCCCGCCAGCAGGCCGAGTCCGACGGCCGCCGCGGTGCCGTTGCGGCGGGCCAGCAGGAGGGTGAGCAGCAGCATCAGGCCGGTGGTGGCCAGCAGCGCCCAGTGGAACGCGGGCGGCGCGTGGTCGCGACCGACGTCGCCGGAGCCGACCGCCAGCAGGGTGAGCCCGACCACCACGGCGGCGATGCCGAGCAGGTCGGCGCGGTGCAGCCGGGCGCCGAGCAGGCGGGCGGCGGCGAGCGCGGTGACGGCGAGGCTGGCGTTGGTGACGGCCTGGACCAGGAAGAGCGGCAGGGTGCGCAGGGCGACGATGCTCAGCGCGAAGCCCGCGATGTCCAGGCCGGTGCCGAGCAGGAACCGCCAGGAGCGGAGCAGCGCCGCCAGCAGTCCGACCCGCACCCGGTCCGCGCGCGGGGCCTCGCGCGCGCCGCTCGCCTGGAACACCGAGCCGAAGCCGAAGCAGACGGTGGCGACCAGGGCGGTGGTGAGTCCGAGCAGCATGGCCCTCCCGGCGTCGGGGGCGCCCCCGGGGTGCGGGGGCCACCCTCAGTCTCCGCCGGGCGCGGCCGTCCCGCAGCGGGGGCCGGACCGGTGCGGCCGGCGGCCGGCCGGCCGGTCCCGCGCCGCCTCGGCGGGAGGGAGCCGGGCGCTACTCCCAGGGACCGGAGCAGCTGTAGCCGGTGGTCGACTTCTCCGGCCCGAACTTGATGTGGACGCTGGTGATGTGGCCGTGGCAGATGCCGCCGTCGGGAGCGACCTCCAGCAGCTCGGCATCGACGAGGAGGCGGTTGACCGTCCGTCCCTCGGCCTCGGTGATGCGCTTCAGGAACGCGCGCGGGCCCTTGCGGAACTCCGCCCACTCCTCCTCGGTGAACTCGACGTCCCAGACCTCGACCGGGTGGTCCGCCTCCTGGTACTTCGGCGTGAATTTGGCCATGATCGATCACCCCGCAATGGGAAATCCCCGTACCTCCAGGCTTCCGCTTCCGCACGCTCCCGGCAACCGCGGTCACGCCCGGTCACCGGCGAGGCGGCGGCGAGGCGACAGCGCTGCGGCTCAGCGCGCGGCCGCGGGCCCCGACACGGCGGCGAAGACCCCGGTCGCCACGGGGGCCGCGAGCATCATGGCGAGCACACCGTCGAGGCCCTCGTCCGCCGGCACCCACTGGCCCGTGACCAGCAGGAGGGCACCGCCCAGCACGACGAACGTCAGCAGTCCGGCCGCCGCCCCCCGGGCGCGGTGCGGCGGCCGCCTGCCGAAGTACTCGAGCGGAGGCCTGACGGTGGCCAGGACCGGCAGGCCCGTCCAGGCGACTCCCTCCGTCCAGTCACCCGGAGCCAGCCGCATCAGCAGGAGGAGCAGGCCGAGCAGCAGCACTCCGACCAGCTCGGCCAGGATCGTCGCCCACACCATCGCCCGGACGTGCACGTTCCGCTTCCCCCCTCGGCTCGTCTGCGAGGAGGGTACCCCGGCGGGTCTCAGCCGGCCCGGCCGGAGCCTTCGGCGAGAACAGGGAGGTCGGACCAGACGGGCGGAAGGGAGTCCGGGCGGGCGTGGACGGCGTAGTGGTGCGGGGCCATCGCGGTGACCCGGCCGGGGAGGGCGGCGATCACCGCGCGGTGGGCGGCGGCGGGCGTGAGGCCGGGGTCGGCGGTGGCGATGCGGGCCGTCAGACCGTCCTCGGCGCGGGTGAGGTCGATCGCCGCGGCGGCGGGGCCGAGGGCGTCGGCGAGCAGGGCGCGGACGGCGTCGAGGTCGATCCAGTCGGCGCCGACGCGGTGCCAGTCGCCCGTCCGGGTGGCGGGGCGCACGCCGCTGAGTCCGGCCAGTTCGGTGAGCGGGAGGGGCCGGTCGGCGGCGGCCGCGAGGACGGCGGGCACGGCGCGGGCGAGGCGCTCGGTGTCGTCCCGGTCGAGCACCTGGGGGCAGGCGAGCAGGACGAACTCCAGGCTTCCGGTGGTGCGCAGGATGTTCGTCATGAGCCGGACCGGCAGCGGCTGGTCCGGCAGCCACTGCACCTCGGGGTCGGTGGTGGGCGCGGGGCGGGCGTCGGACAGCGCCTCCGGGATGGCGAGGCTGAGGTCGTTGACCACGACCTGGCGGGCGAAGCGGGCGCCGCGGCGCTCGGCGATCTCCTCGGTGAGCCGCCAGACCTCGTCCGCGTTGAGGGTGCTGTGCCAGTAGCCGGAGAAGGAGACGGACTTGGTGCGGCCGATGAGCGCATCGAGGTCGCCGGCGTCGGTGTCGAGGGCGATCAGCGCGTCCTGGGCGAGGGTGCCGATGTGGTCGGCGAGCGCGGCGCGCTGGCGGTTGGCGGACAGTGCCGAGATCACCAGGTCGGTGCGGTCGGCGCGGTGCGCGGTGAGGGCGGCGAAGACGGCGAGCAGGACGACCGACGGACCCGCGCCGGTCCGGCGGCAGACCGTCTGGAGGTCGGCGGCGGCGGTGCGGGAGCGCACCAGTACGGTCGCGAGCGGGTCCTGCTCACCGGTGATGCCGTCGGTGGCGAAGACCGTCGAGGGGCCGGTGGCGAGGATCGACTCCCAGTGCTTGAGCGCGGCGGCGGCCTTGCGCCGGCCCTGGGCGCTCTGCTCCTGCGCGGCCACCTGGAGCGGGGTGCGGGAGGTGACGGGCGGCAGTTCCTTGCCGGCGGCGAGGTCGGTCCAGTCCCGGATGAGCAGGCTGACGGCGGCGCCGTCGGCGCCCGCGTGGCAGACCGTCACGACCATTCGGCGCACCAGCCCGCCGTCCACGACGAGGGCGAAGCGCAGTCGCGGCGCCGCCGCGAGGTCGAACGGAACGGTGACGTCAATGCGCCCCAACTCATCGGCCATAACGTCGAGTTCGGCATCCGTCCGACCGCCGGCCGGGGTCGTGGCGACGGTGAAGGCACCCTCGGTACGGGCCTCCTGCCGCTCGGGGAAGGCACCGTCGCCGGGGCCGGGCGGGAACGCGGTGCGCAGCGACTCATGGCGCTCGACCAGCGCGCGCAGCGCGTCGAGGGCGGCGGCGAGGGTGGTGCCGCCGGGGACCGGCCAGGCCGAGGCCTGGTTGATCTGCTCGGGCCGGTCGCGCCGGATGCAGCGGATCATGTTGTCCTGGCCGAGGGTGAGCGGGCCGCAGCCGCCGCTCGCGCCGCGGTACCGGACCGTGATCCGCCCGGTGGTCTCTTCCACGTCGTACGTCACGTCGGACGCGCCCTTCGGTTCAAGAGGTCTCGGCGGAATGCGGTCGGGACGCTATCAGCGGGCCGATCTTCCGGTCCAGACCAGAAACATGGGATGCCGAATAGAGCTGATGGCCCGTCAACTATCTGGCATTGCAAGGTCATTGGGCGCCCGCCAGGGACGGACGCGGGCCTGGAACGGGCGGGCGCCGACGGCCGCGAGGGCGGCGCGGAACGGCCCGGGGGCGGGCAGGTCGTCGACCCGGCAGGGGCCGGGTCCGAGCGCGCCGGGGTCGGCGAGCAGCACCGGCGCGGGACCGGCCAGCGGCAGGCCGAAGCCCTGGACGAGCCGGCCGCCGTAGGCCTTGACGCAGGCCTCGCGGCGGCACCACAACTCGGTGAACCGCTCGGCGGGAAGCGGGTCGGCCTCGACCGAAGCCGCCTCGGCCGCGGGGAAGTAGCGCCGGGCCAGGCGCACGGCGGCCCGGGCGTCGCGGACCTCCTCCACGTCGACGCCGACGGCGCGGTCCTCGGCGAGGGCGACGGCCGCGAGGGCTCCGGAGGCGGACTGGTTGACGGCGATTCCGTCGAGTTCGGGTTTGCCGTGCGGGCCGCGGCGCCAGACGAGCCGTGCGGGATCGCGGCCGAGCCGGGCGCCGGCCAGCAGGCGGACGGCGCCGTGGGCGACGGTGAACCGCCGCCCGGAACGCGGGTCGGGCCCGTCGGCGCGGGCGAGTTCGGCCGGGTCGAGCAGCGCGCGCAGGGCTCGGACCACCGGCTCGGGCTGGTCGGTGGGGACCAGCCAGACGTCGATCCGGTCGACGCCCTGGGCGGGCCCCGTTCCCGGGCCGGTGTCGGGTGCGGCGTCGGGGGTCACGGCCGTGGGCCGGCGCGCAGGGTCAGGGTGGAGAGCACTCCGAGCCGGGGGTCGAGGTCGGCGAGCAGCACGGGGCGCCGTTCGTCCCGCCAGGCCGGCAGCCGGTCGGCGAGCGCGGACCAGAGCCCGGTGAACGGCTGGCCGGCCGCCGCGCGGACGACGTCCAGGCCGGGCGCCTCCAGGCCGGGCACCTCCAGCGCAGTGGAGAGCACCACGGCGGCCCCCTCCCCCAGCTCCTTCGCCCGTCGGAGCACCTCCTCGGCGGCGGAGCCGGCGTCGGCACCGCTCTCCTGGACGACGTCCAACTCCTCGCCCGGCGCCGTCTCGCAGACCAGGACGACCGCGCAGTGCCGTTCGGGCAGGGTGACCGGCGCGGCCGGCTCGTAGTGCAGGGCGGTCTGCTCGGCGAGGACGACGACGGCGCGGTGGGCGACGCCGGTCCGCTGGTACGCGGTGGCGGCGCGCAGCGCGGCGAACGCCCCGCCGGTGCCCTGGTCGCAGAGCCCGAGCGCGAGCGGCGAGCCCGCGCAGGAGCGGCTGAGCGCGAGCGAGGTGGGCGCACCGGGCCGGACGTCGGGCGAGTCGAAGGCCTGGACGAGCACGTCCGCCGGCTCGTCGGGGCCGAGCGCCTCGGTGAGCAGGCCGGCGGCCAGTTCCTCGTAGGCGTGTCCGACGCCCTCGGCCAGCAGGTCCTCGCGCAGCGGCAGGCCGTAGGGGCGGACCAGGTCGGAGACGAAGACCCGCAGGTCGGGGTCGAGGGAGAGTTCGGAGCGGCCGTCGGCGTGCCGCGTCAGCACCCGGGTGAGACCCGGTGCGGCGGGCACCGGTCAGTCCTCGGGGATGACGTGCGCGGCGACGTAGTCGGCCAGCTTGGTGACCGAGCGCAGGTCGTCCTCGGTGATCTGCTCGACGTCGACCTGGAGGTCGAGCGCCTCCTCGACCTCCAGGATCAGCTCGATGGTCCCGGCCGAGGTGAGGCCGAGGTCGTCGAAGAGGCAGGCGTTCTCGGGGATCTCGGGCAGGTCCCGCTTGAGGACGCGCGGCAGCAGTTCGCCGAGGCTGTGCAGGATCCGGTCGCGCAGCTCGGTGTCGGTGGTCTGGACCACTTGGTCGGACATGGGTGGGACCGTCCCGTCGTGCGTGGTGGACTTGGGTCCGGGCGGCCGGGGAACCGGCGTCCGGGGTGGAGCGACTGACCGAGCGTCAGTGCTCGACAACCATGGCGGAGAAGGTGGCTCCGATGCCTGCGGCGGCGATGAGGTAGCGCTCGCCGCGGCCGAGCAGCCCCCGCGTGGTGGCGGTGTGCAGGTTGATCAGGCTGTCCGCAGCGAAACTGTGCCCCACCGCGGGCACGTTGTCCAGCAGCACCTTCCCGATCGGGAAGCCGAGCCGGCGCGCGATCATCCGCCAGGAGGCCTGGTTGACGTTGTGCGGCAGCAGCAGCGCGAGGTCGGAGAGGTCCAGACCGGCCTGGTCGAGGGCGTCCTCGATCGCCTCGATCATCACCGCCGGGTACTCGCGCTGGTAGCGGGCGAGCAGCTCCGGGTCCTCGGCCAGCCGGCCGTCGAACTCGGGGCGCTGACGCATCGTGTAGGAGAGCACGCGGTCGTGCTCGCCGCCGGCGCTGACCAGGCAGGCGGCCGCGCCCTCGGCGAAGATGCCGGTCTCGGGCACCACCTGGGCGTCCTTGGTGAAGGTCTTCTCCCCGGCGAGCACCAGGGCCAGCGCCTCCCGGTCGGGTTCTCCGGCGAGCAGGCGGCCGGCCAGGTCGACGGCCAGGAGCCCCACCGCGCAGGCGTGGTGGGTGACGGTGAAGGCCTGGGCGTGGCCGAGGCCGTAGCGGTGGAGCAGGTCGTGCAGCGGGTTGAGCGGGTAGGGCACCGCCACCGGCATGCTGCGCGCGTGGATCACGAAACGGACGTGCCGTTCGCGTCCGCGCAGCTCCGGAAGGGCGTCGACGGCGGCGCCGAGCAGGTCGGGCAGCTTCCCGTCCGGGTCCAGTCGCAGCTGGTCCAGGCCGTGGAAGCGGCGGAAGAGTCGAAGTTGACGTGGGGTCAGGCCGATGCGCTCGCCCACTGCCTCGATGGGCACGATGTGGTGGGGGAGGTGGACGGCCACTGCCTCCAGTGCGGTCACGCGGGCTAGTATTCCCACGCCCGACGGGTCCGCACAAGTGATCTCGGGCGGTTGCGGCACACAGCCCGCACATCCCACCCATGGAACGCGCACGTTTCGTGCCGCCGTCCCCCCGCCCCCGCTTCGTCGAGACGGTGGAGTCCCAGATGACCGATCGTGAACCTCCCATCGCCGTGCCGCCGGTCCGTCCGGCGCTGGTGTCCCTGCTGGCCGACGTCGCGCAGGCGCCGCCCGGCTGGACCGCGCGGGTGACCCCGCAGGCCCGGCTGGACGGGGACCTGCTGCTCGACGAGGGCGAACTCGCCGCGCTGCACGAGGGGCTGCGCCGGGACTTCGGCCCGTCGGTGGACCTCGCCGCGCTGCGCGCCGGGCTCGACCTGGCCGCGCTGGAGGCGCTGACCGTCGCCGACGTCGAGCGGCTGCTGCCCGCGGAGGACGCCCGATGAGCCGCTTCCTGCTGGTGGTCCCGCCGCTGACCGGGCACGTCAACCCGACCGTGGGCCTGGCCCGGGAGCTGGTCGCGCGCGGCCACGAGGTGGCCTGGACCGGCACCGAGACGGCGCTGCGCCCGCTGCTCGGTCCGGACGCGACGGTGTTCGGCACCGGCACCCGGGCGTTCCGGGCGCAGGGCGGGCACGGGCTGGCCGCCGTCCGCTCGCTGTGGGAGGGCTTCATCGTCCCGTACGCGCGGTTCACCCTGAAGGCGCTGGACGCGGCGGTGCGCGAGTACCGGCCGGACGCGCTTCTGGTGGACCAGCACACGCCGGCCGGGGCGCTGGTGGCGCACCGGCACCGGCTGCCCTGGGGCACCCTGGCGCCCGGCGCGATGGAGCTGGGGCGGCCGTTCCGGACGCTGCCGCTGGTCGAGGAGTGGATGACCGGGCTGCTCCGGGGCCTGTGGCGCCGGGCCGCGCTGCCCGAGGAGGAGTACGTCGACCCGCGGTTCTCCCCCGCACTGGTGCTCGCCTTCACCGGCCCGGCACTCATCGGTCCGGCGCCGACCGGTCCCGAGGCGCTGCCGGCGCAGTGCGCGCTGGTGGGGCCGGCCCTGGCGGACCGGCCGGCCGATCCGGCGTTCCCCTGGGAGCGGCTGCTGCCGGACCGCCGCCGGGTGCTGGTCACCATGGGCACCCTCTCCGGCGAGCTGGGCGCGGACTTCCTGGCCCGGGCGGTGCGGGCGCTGGAGCAGGCCGGGCCCGGCGTGCAGCCGGTGTTCGCGGCGCCCGGCGAGCTGCTGCCCGCGCTGCCGCCCGGCGCGGTGGCGGTGGACCGGGCGCCGGTGCTGGAGCTGATGCGGCGCGGGGTGCTGGACGCGGTGCTCTGCCACGGCGGGATGAACACCGTCGGCGAGGCGCTGGCGCACGGGCTGCCGCTGGTGACAGCGCCGATCCGGCACGACCAGCCGTTCGTGGCGGCGCAGGTGGCCGCCTCGGGCGCCGGAGTGCGGGTGCCGTTCGCGAGGGTGACGCCGGATCACCTCGGCGCGGCGCTGCGCACGGTGCTGGAGGATCCCGGGTACCGGGCCGCGGCGGCCAGGGTCGGGGCCGGACTGCTCGCCGGCGGCGGGGCCGTGACGGCCGCCGACCGGGTGGAGGCACTGGTCGCGACGGGTGCCCGCCGAGGCAATCCACTGGTCTAGGCCATTGTTTCCGGGGCGCCGCAGACTCTAGGGTGGCCCGCAGCACCGCTTCCCTGGTGCCCCGCGCGCCGCCTTCCCGGCGCCCCGGCAAGCCATCCCCGCACGGGAGTTCTGGTTGATCGAGACCAAGGGGCTGAGAAAGTCCTACCCTTCCAAGAAACGCGGCCAGCCCCCCGTGGACGCCGTCCGAGGCATCGACCTGGACGTCGAGCCAGGTGAGATCGTCGGCTTCCTCGGCCCCAACGGCGCCGGGAAGACGACCACCCTGCGGATGCTCGCGACCCTGATCCGCCCCGACGGCGGCGAGGCCCGGATCGCCGGCGCCGACCTGTTCGCCGACCCCGCCGAGGTGCGCCGCCGGATCGGCTACGTCGCCCAGGGCGGCGGCACCACCGACGCCGTCACCGCCCGCGAGGAACTCGTGATGCAGGCGCGGATGCACGGCAGGAGCAAGGCCGAGGCGCTGAGCCGCGCCGAGGAGGCGCTCAAGGCCTTCGAGCTCACCGAGTTCGGCGACCGGCCGTGCCGCACCTACTCCGGCGGCCAGCGCCGCCGGCTGGACATCGCGCTCGGCGTCATCCACGCGCCGAAGGTGCTGTTCCTCGACGAGCCCACGGTCGGCCTCGACCCGGCCAGCCGCGGCCACGTCTGGGCCGAGATCCGGCGGCTGCGCGGCGAGGGCATGACCGTCGTCGTCACCACCCACTACCTCGACGAGGCCGACGCGCTCTGCGACCGCGTCTCCATCGTCGACCACGGCGGCATCGTCGCCGAGGGCACGCCCGAGACGCTCAAGCGCGAGATATCCGGTGACGTCGTGCTCATCGGCCTGGGCCCCGGCGAGGCCGAACGGGCCGCCAAGGCGCTGCGCGAGCAGCCCGGCCTGCCGCTCCTGCACCGCCTGGAGCTGAGCGGCGAGGACGGCGTGCGGCTCTACCTGGACGACGGCGCCGCCGCCGTCCCCCGGCTGCTGCGCGCCCTGGACGCGGCCGGTGTCGTCACCGGCACCGTGCAGTTGCAGCGGCCCAGCCTGGACGACGTGTTCCTGGCCCGCACCGGCCGCTCCATCGGGCAGTCCTGACCCCACCTCCGGATCCCCTAGGAGGGGCCAATGAAGCTCGCCCGCGACACCTGGCTGGTCTTCCAGCGCCAGCTGCTGCTGATGTGGCGAACACCGGTCTGGATCGCCGTCGGGGTGATCCAGCCGATCTTCTACCTGCTGCTCTTCGCGCCGCTGCTCAAGAAGGTGCTGGAGCCGATGGGCGCGCGGAGCTACGCCGAGGCCTACCAGATCTACGTGCCGGGCCTGTTGGCGGTGCTGTGCATCTTCGGCGGCCTGTACACCGGCTTCAGCCTGCTCGGCGAACTGCGGGCCGGGATCATCGAGCGGGCCCGGGTCACCCCGGTCAGCCGGCTCGCCCTGCTGCTCGGCCGGGCGCTGCGCGAGACGGTGGCGCTGCTCGTCCAGGCGGTGATCATCACGCTCATCGCGCTGCCGTTCGGCCTGCGGGTCGGGCCGGTCGACCTGGTGCTGGCCTTCCTGTTGATGGGCCTGCTCGCGCTGATGACCTCGGCGATCTCCTACGGGATCGCCCTGGTGCTGCCGGCCGACGAGGCGATGGCGCCGGTGGTGAACACCGTCGCCCAGCCGATCGCGCTGCTCTCGGGCACGCTGCTGCCGCTGGCGCTGGCGCCGATGTGGCTGCAGACGATGGCCAAGTGGAACCCCTTCTACTGGGCCGTGGAGGGCATGCGCGCGCTGTTCGCGGGCGACGTCGGGGACAGCGTGGTCTGGCAGGGCCTGGTGGTGGTCGCGCTGATGACGGCGGCGGCGGTGTTCTGGTCGGCCCGGCTGTTCTCGACCCGGGTGCGCTGAGGTTCGACGACGGCGCGGTGGCGGGCTGGTGGCGGGCCGGGCGGTCCTCGGGCCGTCACCGCAGGCCGGGCAGCCGTCGGTTGGTTGTCCGGCCCGTCGCGGCGGACCTATCGTCAGATCAGCCGATCGTCCGTTCGTCGAGAGGAACCGCATGAGCCCCCGGTCCGAGAACACCCCGGCCGCCGACCGTCCCGGTACGCCCGCGCGGCGCCGGGGCACCCGTCTGGCCATCGCGGGCGGGGCGATCGCCGCACTGCCCGTGGTGGGCCTGCTCGCCGCCACCCCGGCTGCCGCCAAGCCGCCGATCAAGGTCACCGACGCCCGTCCGACCGCCGCCATCGCCGCCAAGCCCCCGGCGAAGGCGGTGACCGCGAAGCCGCCCGCCAAGGCGGTGGCCGCCAAGCCTCCGACGAAGGCGGTCGCGGCCAAGCCGCCGGCCAAGGCCGTTGCCGCGAAGCCGCCCGCCAAGGCGGTCGCGGCCAAGCCCCCGACGAAGGCGATCGCCGCCAAGCCGCCGATCAAGGCCGTCGAGAGCGGCCCGCGGGCGGCCGCCGCCCGCTGACCGCACGCCCGCGAAGGCGGCGCC
>NZ_JBHVER010000175.1:0-17792 GCF_042802195.1 Kitasatospora sp. NPDC057500
GCGCACCGCTCCCCGGCCCGGGGCCCTCCCGTGCCCGTCGCCGGTCAGTGCGCGGAGTCGGGCGGGAACGGCACGGGGTAGGCCTCGGCGAAGTCGGCCGAACGGGAGACCTCGCGCCACCTGGTGTCCTCCGCCAGCAGCCGGCGGCCGTGGGCGAGGGAGTACTCGACCGCGTCGACCCCGAGCGGCAGGTGGTCGGGGACGTCACGGCGTCCGGCCATCCGCACCAGGATCCCGGCGGCGCGGGCGGGGTCGCCGGCGCCGCCGGCCTCGCCCTGCCGCAGCCGGGTGTTGGTGGCGCCGACGGTCTCCTCGTAGTGCGCCGGGACGTCGTGGACGGTCATCGAGGAGCCGGCCCAGTCGGTGCGGAACCCGCTGGGTTCGACCACCAGCACCTTCACGCCGAACGGGGCGGTCTCGGCGCGCAGCACGCGGCTGAACCCGTCGATGGCGAACTTCGCCGCCTGGTAGGAGGCGATCCCGGGGGAGCCGCCGACCCGCCCGCCGACGGAGGAGAACTGCACGACCAGCCCGCCGCGCTGTTCGCGCAGCAGCGGGAGCGCGGCCTTGGTGACGTGGTAGACGCCCCAGAAGTTGGTCTCGAACTGCGCGCGGAAGTCGGCGTCCTCGGTGGTCTCGATCGGTGAGACGTTGGCGTAGCCGGCGTTGTTCACCAGGACGTCGATCCGGCCGAAGTGCGCGTGCGCCTCGGCGATCGCGGCCCGGGCTGCCGCCGGGTCGGTGACGTCGAGCGCGATCGGGCGGATCCGGTCGCCGAACTCCTCGGCGAGGTCGGCCAGTTGTTCGGGGCGGCGGGCGGTCGCGGCGACTTTGCCGCCGGCCTCCAGGGCAGCGCGGGTCAGGGTGCGGCCGAAGCCGCGGGAACTGCCGGTGATGAACCAGGTCTTGTCCATGCCGTTAGTAAAACATCGTTGCGCTAATAGTGCAACGATGTTGCGCTAGCATGGGCGGGTGACTGCATCGGAGTTCCAGCGCGCGCGATCCCCCGAGGCCAAGCGGCAGCGCGAGGCGGCGATCCTGGAGGCGGCCCGCTCGCTCGGCCGGGAGCGCGGCATCAGGGACGTCACCCTGACGGACATCGCCGCCGCCGTGGGAATGCACAAGTCGGCGCTGCTGCGCTACTTCGAGACCCGCGAGGAGATCTTCCTGCGGCTGACCGCCGAGGGCTGGGCCGAGTGGTCCGACGCGCTGACCGCACGGCTGCGCGACACCGCCGACCCGGGCCCGTCCGCCGTGGCCCGGGCCTTCGCCGCCACCCTCGCGGCCCGCGGGCCCTTCTGCGACCTGCTCGCCCACGCCCCGCTCAACCTCGAACGCAACGTCTCCCTCGACGCGGTCCGCGACTTCAAGCTCGCCACCCGGGCCGCCCGCGAGCCGGTCACCGCCGCGGTCCGCGCCCAGCTGCCCGCCCTGAGCGAGCAGGACGTCACCGACCTCTTCGCCACCGCCGTCGCCCTCGCCGGCGCGATGTGGCAGATCGCCAACCCAGGCCCCGAGGTCGCCGCCCTCTACCGCGCCGACCCCCGCCTCGCCCACGCCGTCATCGATCTCGAACCCCGCCTCGCCCGCATCCTCACCGCGACCGTCCACGGCCTGTCGGCGGGCCCGGACGGCTGACCGGCCGGGGCGGCGCGGGCGCACCGCCGGCGAGGCCGTCGCCCGGGCCGAACCGTCACCGGAACGGGTGACGGGTGGCGAGGTGTACTCCGGTTCGGCGGATCCGGGGCGGCGGCGGTGTGTATAGCTGGCAGTCGGAGACCACCGACGGAAGGGACCACCCCATGACCCGGTCAGCCGCCAAGCCCGCGCAGAGTGTCGGCGAGGTCATCGAGCGGATGCGGGAGATCGAGGCGCGGCTGGACCCGGTGGACGGGGTCGCGTGCTTCAACCGGATGTACCTGGAGGTCACCGAGCTGGTGGGGGAGCGGCTCACGGCCGGGTACTTCCAGGACCAGGCGTTCATCGAGCGCCTCGACGTGCGGTTCGCCAACCTGTACTTCGACTCGGTGGAGGCCGGCGAGGCGGGGCGGCCGGTGAACGCGGCCTGGAAGCCGCTGTTCGACGCGCGCAGCCACCGGAAGGTGTGGCCGGTCCAGTTCGCCTTCGCGGGGATGAACGCGCACATCAACCACGACCTGGCGCTCGCCGTCGTCGAGACCTGCATCGAGCGGCGGACCACGCCCGACACGCCGCCGGTGCACGCCGACTACCTCAAGGTGAACGAGCTGCTCGCGCAGGTGGAGGCGGAGGTGCGGGCGTCGTTCGAGGCACAGATCATCAAGGTCGCCACCGCCGAGGCCGAGCCGCTCAAGCACATCGTGTCCAGCTTCTCGATCGCCCGGGCCCGGGACGCTGCCTGGGCGACCACCCAGACGCTCTGGCACCAGCGCAACATCCGCCCGATGTACGACGCCACGCTCGCCGCCGTCACCGCGAGCACCGCGCTGGCCGGGCAGATGCTGGTCACGCCCGTGCTGCCGCCGGTGGAGCAGCCGGACGGGGAGTAGCGCGACGGCCCCGGTCGGCCGAGCCCGGCGGGCGGGAGCGGGCGGGCCGGGGTGGACTGGTGGCTGACAAGCCCCGATGGAGCCGCGAAAGGCCGACGATGACCTCCTCGCCCCCCGCCCGCTACGCCGACCTGAGCGCCCTGGTGATCAACTGCACGCTCAAGCGCTCGCCCGAGCGGAGCCACACCCAGGGCCTGATCGACGTCAGCACCGGGATCATGCAGCGCCAGGGCGTGCGGGTCGACGTGGTCCGCGCGGTGGACCACGACATCGCCACCGGCGTCTGGCCGGACATGACCGAGCACGGGTGGGAGACGGACGAGTGGCCCGTCCTCTACAGCCGGGTGATGGCGGCCGACGTCCTGGTGCTGGCGGGGCCGGTCTGGCTCGGGGACAACTCGTCGGTGATGAAGCAGGTCGTCGAGCGGCTCTACTCGTGCTCGTCGGTCCTCAACGAGCACGGGCAGTACGCGTACTACGGCCGCGCCGGCGGCTGCCTGATCACCGGGAACGAGGACGGCGCCAAGCACTGCGCGATGAACGTCCTCTACTCCCTCCAGCACCTCGGGTACACCATCCCGCCGCAGGCGGACGCCGGCTGGGTCGGCGAGGCGGGCCCGGGGCCGTCCTACCTCGACGCGGGCTCGGGCGGCCCGGAGAACGACTTCACCAACCGCAACGCGACCTTCATGACCTGGAACCTCCTCCACCTGGCGAGGATGCTCAAGGACGCGGGCGGCATCCCGGCGTACGGGAACCAGCGTTCGGAGTGGGAGGCGGGCTGCCGGTTCGACTTCGAGAACCCGGAGCACCGCTGAGGGGCGGAAAGCCTCGACGGGCCCGGCGGACTGACGGAACGTCGGTATCGGAACGACCCTTGGTGGGCGGTCCCGTCCGGTGGCGGGGCCGCTTCGGCGTTCAGGGTGGTCTGAACCGATCATCAGATGCGCCATTTCAAACGCGACTGATGTGAACGTTCACCCTTTCGAGTGCACAGGATCATGCGAAGCGGTCCAGATCGTTCCGCCCCGCCTACGGTTGGGCAGCAGACGAGAGGGGGCCGCCGCCGCATGCGGAGATCCCCTCTCATCGGGGCGACGGCGACGGCCGACGACCCGTCATGGCGTGTCCCCCTTCGAAGAGGAAGGTTCTCCCATGCCCGTGGCCACGAGCGGCGAGACACCGCAGGCGACGCAGCAGCACTCGTACGCGCACACGCACCCGCAGCCCGGCCGGTGCGCGGCGGTGCGGTCATGAGCGGGACGGCCCTGGGGCAGCTCCTCCGCGGGCCGAGCGGGATCGGGACGGCCGGTCTGAACCTGGCGCCCCGTCAGGACGCGTCCGCCGCAGTCGAGGCGCCGTCGGGCAAGCCGAAGTCCGGGGACCCCGTGCCGGGCCTGTACTTCCACCCCGTGCCCGAGCCGGACGCGGAGCGGGTGGCGGAGGTGAACCGCCGGATCAAGCTGTGGGCCGAGGAGATCGAGCTCTACCCGCCGGACTGGGAGGACCAGTTCGACGGCTTCTCGGTGAGCCGCTACATGGTCGCCTGCCATCCGGACGCCCCCAGCGTCGACCACGTCATGCTCGCCACCCGGCTGATGGTCGCCGAGAACGCCGTCGACGACTGCTACTGCGAGGACCTCGGCGGCTCGCCCGTCGGCCTCGGCAGCCGGCTGCTGCTCGCCCACACCGCCCTGGACCCGGTGCACACCACCGCGGAGTACCACGGCGGGTGGCAGGAGTCGCTGGGCTCGGACGCGCCCCGGCGGGCGTACCGCTCGGCGATGGAGCACTTCACCCGGGCCGCCACCGCCTCGCAGGCCGACCGCTTCCGGCACGACATGGCGCGCCTGCACCTGGGGTACCTCGCCGAGGCCGCCTGGGACCAGGACGACCACCACGTCCCGGAGGTGTGGGAGTACCTGTCGATGCGGCAGTTCAACAACTTCCGCCCCTGCCCGACGATCACGGACACCGTCGGCGGCTACGAACTGCCCGCCGACCTGCACGCCCGTCCGGCCGTGCAGCGGGTCATCGCGCTCGCCTCCAACGCCACCACCATCGTCAACGACCTGTACTCGTACACCAAGGAGCTGGCGAGCCCGGGCCGCCACCTCAACCTGCCGGTGGTGATCTCCGAACGCGAGGGCCTCGACGACCGCGCCGGCTACCTGAAGGCCGTCGAGGTGCACAACGAACTGATGCACGCCTTCGAGGCGGAGGCCGCGGCACTGGCCGCCGCCACGCCCGTCCCGGTGGTGGTGCGCTTCCTGCGCGGGGTCGCCGCGTGGGTCGACGGCAACCACTACTGGCACCAGACCAATACCTTCCGCTACAGCCTGCCCGATTTCTGGTAACCAAGGAGCTGAACCGTGTCCGTCACCGACACCACCCCCGTGAACCGCACCGCCGTCCCCGGGCCGGCCACTCCCTACCAGGGCGACATCGCCCGCTACTGGGACCATGAGGCCCGGCCGGTGAACCTGCGCCTCGGCGACGTGGACGGCCTTTACCACCACCACTACGGCATCGGCGAGGTCGACCAGGCGGCGCTCGGCGCCCCCGACGACAGCGAGCGCGAGAAGAAGCTCGTCGCCGAGCTGCACCGGCTGGAGTCCGCGCAGACCGATGTCCTGCTCGACAGCCTCGGCGACATCCGCCCCGAGCACACCCTGGTCGACGCCGGCTGCGGGCGCGGCGGCTCGATGGTGATGGCCCACCAGCGCTTCGGCTGCAAGGTCGAGGGCGTCACCCTGTCGGCCAAGCAGGCCGAGTTCGGCAACCGGCGGGCCAAGGAGCTCGGCATCGACGACTCGGTGCACGCCCAGGTCTGCAACATGCTCGACATGCCGTTCGGCAACGGCACCGTCCGGGCCTCCTGGAACAACGAGTCCAGCATGTACGTCGACCTGCACGACCTGTTCTCCGAGCACTCCCGGATCCTCTCGGTCGGCGGCCGGTACGTGACCATCACCGGCTGCTGGAACCCGATCTACGGCCAGCCGTCGAAGTGGGTCTCGCAGATCAACGCCCACTTCGAGTGCAACATCCACTCCCGCCGCGAGTACCTGCGCGCGATGGCCGACAACCGCCTCGTCCCCAACGCGGTCGTCGACCTGACCGCCGCCACCCTCCCGTACTGGGAGCTGCGGGCCACCGTGCCCTCGCTGGTGACCGGCATCGAGGAGGCGTTCATCAACTCCTACAAGGACGGCTCCTTCCAGTACCTGCTGATCGCGGCCGACCGGGTCTGACCCCGCGTCGCCGCACTGGCGAGGACCCGGCCCGGCCGAACGGCGGCGGGGCCGGGTCCGCCGTGTGACGGCCGCGACCGGGCCCCCGGAACCGGGCTGGTCAGCAGGACGTCGGTGGCACGTGATATGCAGTGCATCATCCGATTGGCCGCACCGAGGCCATACGAACGATGCCGACGGCCGTGCCGGTCGACGAGGTCTCAGGGGGGCCGCACCATGTCCATCTTCCGCCGCCTGGCCGGGCGGAGGCCTCCGCGTTCGCTGCCCCCCGTGCTGGACCCCTCGCACGGCGACGAGGAGCTGCGCCGGCTGCGCGCCCTCGCCGGGGCCGGCGACTGGGCCGCGCTGCGCCCCGTCCTCGCCGCGGTCGCCGACCATGCCGAGCTGACCTGGCTGCTCAACCGGATCTCCGACCTCGAAGGCACCGAGGAGTGGCTCGCCAAGGCCGTCGCCGAACGGCCCGAGGACACCCTCGTACTGCTGCTCTCCGGCGCCCGGCAGATCTCCTGGGCCTGGGAGGCCCGCACCGGCGCCCGCGCCAAGGACGTCACCGAGGAGGGCTGGCGGCTGTTCGGCGAGCGACTGGAGACCGCCGAGGAACAGCTGCTGGAGGTGGCCGAGCGCGAGCCCGGCTGGCTCGCCCCCTGGTACTTCCTCCAGGTCGGCGCGCGCGGCGCCTCGCTCGGCCGCACCGTCGCCACCACGCGCTTCGACGCCGCGCTGCGCCGCGACCCCGGGCACCTCGCCTCCCACCAGCAGCGCCTCCAGCAGCTCTGCGCCAAGTGGGGCGGCTCCCACGAGGAGATGCACGCCTTCGCCCGCACCGCGATGCTCGGCGCGCCGGAGGGCTCCCCGCTCGGCGAGCTGGTCGCCGCCGCCCACCTGGAGCACTGGCTGGACCTGCCCGACGGCGAGGACCACGCCTACCTGACCGGCCCCGCCGTGCGCACCTCGCTGCGCGAGGCGGTCCTGCGCTCCGTGCTGCACCCGGCCTACCGGCCCCGGCGCGACTGGCGGGCCACCCACAACACCTTCGCGATGGTCCTCTCGCTCGCCGACGAGCGCGAGCTGGCCCACGCCGTGTTCGCCACTCTCGACGACGTCGCCACCGACTGGCCCTGGTACTACCTGGGCGGCGACGAGGCCGAGAACTTCCGCCTCCACCGCGACCGCTGCGCCCCGCGCTGAGCGGAACGCGCCCGGCGCGCGACGCCTGCCGAGCATGCCGACCTGCCGAGCCCGCCGACCGGCCGCCCGGGCCGTCCCGCCCGCCGGCCACCGAAGCCCGACACACCCCTTGCGATCGAAAGAGCCACCGGTGTCCCCATCCGAGAACCCGACGAGCGCGCACACCTTCCAGGTCGACCTGCGCGGCCTGGTCGACCTGCTCTCCCACCACCTCTACTCCAGCCCCCGCGTCTACCTGCGCGAACTCCTGCAGAACGCGGTCGACGCGATCTCCGCCCGGCAGGCCCTCGACCCGGCCGCGCCCGCCGCGATCACGGTCCGCGCCGACCGCGACCTGACCGTCACCGACACCGGCATCGGCCTCACCGAGCAGGACGTCCACACCTTCCTCGCCACCATCGGCCGCAGCTCCAAACGGGACGCCGACGGCCGCCTCGACGGCGACGGGCTCGCCCGCGCCCGCGGCGACTTCATCGGCCAGTTCGGCATCGGCCTGCTCGCCTGCTTCGTGGTCGCCGACGAGATCACCGTCGTCACCCGCTCCGCCGCCACCCCCGACGCCCCCGTCATCGAGTGGCGCGGCGGCTCCGACGGCCGGTACACCATCCGCACCCTGCCCGCCGACGCCAAGCCCGAGCCCGGCACCACCGTGCGCCTCACGCCGCGCTCCGACGCCGCCGAGTGGACCCGCCACGACCGCGTCCTCACCCTCGCCCGGGACTTCGGCAGCCTGCTGCGCCACGAGGTCACCGTCGTCGACGGCCGCGGCGACGCCACCCCGGTCAACCGGACCCCGCCGTGGGCCGCCCAGCACGGCTCCCCGCTGGCCCGCCGCGAGGCGCTGGCCGCCTACTGCCGCTCCACCTTCGACTTCACCCCGCTGGACACCATCGAGCTGGACCTGCCGCTGGTCGGCCTGCGCGGTGTCGCCTACGTGCTGCCGGACGCCGTCCCGCCGTCCCGCCGGGCCGGCCACCGGGTGCACCTCAAGGGCATGCTGCTCTCCGACCACGCCGACGAGCTCCTGCCCGACTGGGCGTTCTTCGTCCGCTGCGTGGTGGACACCGACGGCCTGCGGCCCACCGCCAGCCGCGAGGGCCTGTACGCCGACGAGACGCTCGCCGCCGTCCGTGACGCGCTCGGCGCCCGGATCCGCGACTGGCTCACCGGCCTGTCCGCCAGCGACCCGGCGCTGCTCCACCGGTTCATCTCGGTGCACCACCTGGCCGTCAAGGAACTCGCCCGCTACGACGACGAGTTGCTGCGGATGCTGCTGCCCTGGCTGCCGTTCGAGACCACCGACGGCAATGTCACCCTGGACGAGTTCGCCCGTACCCACCCGGTGGTGCTGGTCACCCGCACGGTCGAGGAGTTCCGCCAGGTCGCCCCGATCGCCGGCGCCGCCGGGCTCGGCGTCGTGAACGGCGGCTACACCTACGACCGCGACCTCGTGCACCGGCTGCCCGAGATCCGGCCCGGCACCTCCGTCGCCGACCTCGACCCGGGCACCGTCACCGCGCACCTCGACACCGTCGACCCGGCCGCCGAACTCGCCGCCTCGGCCTTCCTCGCCACCGCCCGCGAGGTGGTCGGCCGCTTCGACTGCGACGTCGCCCTGCGCAGCTTCCACCCGACCAGCGCGCCCGCCCTGCTGCTCGACAACCGGGAGGCCAGGCACGAGCGCACCCGCGCCCAACTCGCCGACGAGGCCGACGGACTGTGGGCCGACATCCTCGGCTCGCTGCGCGCCGAGGTGCCCCGCGCCCAGCTGGTGCTCAACCACCTCAACCCGCTGGTCCGGCGGGCGGCCTCGATCGGCGACCGCGAACTCGCCGTCACCGCCGTGGAGACGCTCTACGGGCAGGCGGTGCTGCTCACCCGCCGGCCGCTGACCTCCAGCGAGAGCGCGCTGCTCAACCGCTCGTTCATCAGCCTGCTGGACCACGCGATGCTCGGCCACGAGGCCGCGTCCGGCGGTCCCGGCGCTCCCGGCGCTCCCGGCGCTCCCGGCGGCAACGGTAACGGCAGCGGCGGTGCCGGGGGCTTCGGCGGCGCCGGTTCGAAGGAGGCGTGATGCTGAGCAGCATCGACGCGGTGATGACCGCGCTGCGCGAGAACGACGCCCGCCCCTACGGGCGCCAGCGGACCGTCACCGCCGAGGAACTCGTCGACGCCGCCGACCAGTTCGACGACACCGCGGTCCGCTCCATGGCCCTCCTGGAGCTGATGGAGGCCTACGAGTACGACGGCGAGCGGAGCAAGGCCCCGGTCGTCTTCGCCCGGGTCCTCAAGCTCTGGGACAACGACCCGGACGGCTTCGGCGAGTGGGCGCGGCAGCAGGTGTTCTGGCGCTTCAAGTGGGTCGCCACCTCGCTGCTCGGCACCCCCGACGTGCCGCTCCCCGCGATCCGGCGCTGGCACGAGGAGATGCGCAGCCGCTACCGCGCCGCCGGGCACGGCCTCCAGCCCTACTACGCCCAGCGCTTCCACCTCGCCGCGCACACCGGCGAGGGGGCCCAGGACGCCTACGAGCTGTGGGCCGGGCGGCCGCGCACCGAACTGAGCGACTGCCACGCCTGCGAGATCCGCTCCCGCGCCGTCCACCACCTGCGCCAGGACGACGACGTGACCGCGCTGGACGTCTGGCGGCCGGTGCTCACCGGCGAGGCCACCTGCGCCGAGGAGCCCTACGTCAGCCACGCCCAGGCGCTGCTGCCGCTGCTGTGCCAGGGCCGGCTGGACGAGGCCCGCTCCAGCCACCTGGTCGGCTACCGGTTCGCCCGCGGCAAGAGCGGGATGGCCACGTCGGTCGGCCTGCACATCGAGTTCTGCGCGCTGTCCGGCAACGAGCCGCGCGGCCTGGAGCTGCTCGCCGAGAACCGCGACCTGTTCGGCGTCACCGGCGACCCGGTCAGCCGGCTCTCCTTCCTCACCGGCGTCGAGGTGCTGATCGCCGGCCTCGCCCGGGCCGGGCACGGCGAGCTCACCGTCAGCGGCCCGCCCGGGTCGAGCTGGACCGTCGACACCCTGCTCGCCCACCTGCGCACCGAGGCGGACGCGCTCGCCGCCCGCTTCGACGCCCGCAACGGCACCGGCGCGGTGAGCGGCCGGCGCCGGGAGCGGCTGGCCCGCCGGCCGCTGCTGGCCGAACCGCTCGCGCTCGGCGTACGGGCGGGGGCGTCGCCGGAGCTGGCGGCCGTCCCGGTCGTCCCCGCGGTGCCGGCCCGGGAGACCGAGCCGGAGCCGGAGGACTTCACCGCGCTGGTGCTGCGCGCCCGGGAGCTGCAACTGGTCGGTCACCCGGACGCGGACCGGCTCTGGAAGCGGGTCGACGAGCGGCTCGCGGCCGCCGGGGGCGCCGCGGGGGACCCCGAGGGGCTGCTGGCCGCGGACGCCGGGCCGCTCGGGCAGCTGCGCGCCGAACTCACCGAGCGGCGGGCGCACGAGGCGCTCGACCGCGGCGACTGGGAGGAGGGCGCCGCCGAACTGCTGGCCGCCGGCGGGCTGTACAAGCGGGAGGGGCTGGCCGGCCGCGCGCTGGCGGCCCGGACCCGGGCGCTGGTCGCCGAACTCGTCCGCGAGGACGAGGACGAGGCCGAGGCCGAGGCCGAGAACGGCGAGCCGGTCGAGGCCGCCGCGCCGGTCGTCGACTGGCAGGCCCTGGACGCCGCGCTGGCCCGCGCCGAGCAGCTGGCCGCCGCCGGGGCGGCCGGCGGCGCGCCGGGCATCTCGGACGACGACTACCTGGTCGTCCTCCAGTGCCGTGCCTACGCCGCCCACCAGGAGCTGGTCAACGCGCTGCCCGAGCCGCCCGCCGAGCGGTCCGCGCGCTTCGCCGCCGCCGTCACCGCCTACCGCGAGGCGGCCGCTGCCCGGGGCTCGGTGCGCCGGCTCTCGGTGGCCCGCCAGTACGCCGCCGACGCCGCCGCCCGGCAGGGGCGGCTCGCCGAGGCGGTGGCGGAACTGCGTTCCATCATCGCCGAGCTGGAGCAGGCCGGGCAGCCCTGGCACACGCCGAGGCCGTACGGCCTGCTGGGCCAGGCGCTGCTGCAGAGCGACGAGCAGGCCGAGGCCGTCGAGGTGCTGCACCGCGCCCTGGCCGCGGCCGCCCGCTGGGCCGACGAGTCGTACCCGTTCGCCGAGACCTATCTGATGGCCGGGCACGCCAGCGCCCACATCGGCGACACCGGCGCCGCGATCAGGTCGCTCTCCGAGGCCGCGGCCCGGTTCGACCGCAAGGGCCCGGAGGCCGCCGAGGACGCGGCCCGCATCCGGCTGCAGCTCGCCGACCTGCTGACCGGCGCCGACCGCACCGCCGACGCGGTGGCCGTCCTGGAGTCCGTCCTGGCCGACGGGGCGGCCGTCGGCCTGGACGAGCGGGTGCTCGCCCAGGCCCGGCTCGACCTCGCGCGCGGCCTGTTCGCGCTGGACGAGGACCGCGACGCCGCCGAGGAGTTCCTGCGGCTGGCCGCCGTCCTGGAGGACTGGACCGAGGACCTCCACCTGCGGACCATGGTCGCGTCGGAGGCGACCGTCGCACTGCTGCACGCCGACCGCTGGGAGGCCGCGCACGCCGCCCGCGTCCGGGCGCTGGCCGCGCACGAGCAGTGGCCGCAGCCCGGCCCGGTGTCCGCGATGCTGCGGCAGTTCGCCCGGCTCACGGCGCAGAAGGAGGGCCCGGACGGGGTCGAGCAGGCGCTCGCCCGGCTGGCCGAGGCGGACGCCGTGCACGAGCGGCTGGAGCGCGAGGACCCCGGGGCCGAGACCTGGTACCCGCGCGCCGCCGTCCACTACGAGCGGGCCCGGGTCCGCGCGGTGGCCGGCGACTACGAGGAGGCGCTGGCCGAGGCCGAGCGGGCGATCGCCGCCTACGAGGAGGGCGGCGAGCAGGCCGAGAGCCCGCGCGCCGAGGCCGTCCGGGTGGCCGCGCTGATCGAGGGCACCGACCTCGGCCGCCTCGCGGCGGCGCGGGACCGGCTCACCCTCGCGATCAAGCGCTGCCGGGCGCTCGGGCTGGAGGAGGCGGCGGAGATCCTCGCCGAGCTGCGCGAACGCCTCGCGGACTGACGACCGCGCCCCGGCGCCGGGAGGACCGGCGCCGGGGCGGGGCACTGGGGCCGGGGCCGGGACGGAGGCACCGGGGCGGGAGGCACTGGGGCGGGAGGCGCGGTCGCTCAGCGCGCGGGGGCCGGCCCCCGGGAGCCGCGCACCGCGGCCAGCAGGCCCGTCACCGCGGGCGACCACGGGCGGCCCGCCGGACCGGTGAGGGTCAGCGTCCGGTGCGCGGCCGGCCGGATCGGGACGAGCACGCAGTCCGCCGGCAGCATCGGCTGCGCCAGCGCCGGCATCACCGACACCCCGACCCCCGCGTGCACCATGCCGATCAGCGTGTTGAGGTCCCGGATGCGGTGGCGCGGGGCGAAACGGACGCCCGCCCGCCGGTAGGCGTCGCGGATGTGCCGCTCGCAGCCGCCCTCGGAGAGCAGGAAGTCGTCGTCCTCCAGGTCGGCCACGTCGACGCTCGGCTCGCCCGCGAGCGGATGGTCGCGGCGCAGCAGCGCGTGCATCGAGTCCGCGCCGAGCGCGACCGCCCCCGGCGGCAGCGGATCCGCGTCCACCAGGACCGCCGCGTCCACCGTGCCGGCCTCCAGCCAGACGCCCAGCTCGTCGTCCTCGCCCTCGAACACCCGCACCGTCAGCCGGGGGTGCTCGCCCCGCCAGTCGCGCAGCAGGCCGGGCAGCAGGCCCTGGCAGACGGTGGTCGGCGCGGCCAGCCGGACCGTGCCGGTCAGGCCGCCCGAGTGCCGGGCGGCGATGGTCCGGACGGCGGTGGCGGAGGCGACCGCCGTCCGGGCGTGCGGCAGGATCCGCTCGCCCAGCGGGGTCGGGCGGGCCGGTGCGCCCCGGTGCAGCACGGGCGCGCCGAGCACCCGTTCCAGTGCCGCCACGGCGTGCGAGACCGCCGACTGGCTCACACCCAGCTCGGCCGCCGCCGCCCCGAAGCCGCCGGCGTCCGCCACCGCGACCAGCGCCCTGAGCTGGGCGAGGTTCACCTCCGGGGCCATGAGACCTCCTCATCCCTGCCGCACCGCCACTTGTTGGACTCATGGTCGGCCGGGCCGTCACCCTCTGTCCAACCCCGGCCGGTGGGCGGTGGGGGTTCCTCGTGCGGGAAGGACGGGAGGCGGCTGTGACGGGACGGCGCTGGTGGCCGGGGTTCGCGGCCCTGTCGGCGATCTGGGGTGCGAGCTTCGCGCTGATCAAGGTGGCGGTCGACGCGGGGGTGCCGCCGCTCTGGGTGGCGGCCTGGCGCTGCCTGCTCGGCGCGGCCGCGCTCTGGGCGGTCCTCGCCGCGCGTCGCGAGGCCGCCCCGCGCGACCTCGCCACCTGGGGCCACTGCGCGGTGGCCGCGCTGCTGCTGAACGCGGTGCCGTTCGTGCTGTTCTCCTACGGCGAGACCCGGGTCAGCTCGGTGCTCGCCGGTGTGCTGAACGCGACCACCCCGCTGTTCGCCCTGCTCTTCGCGCTGGCCGCGGTGCCCGGGGAACCGCGCCCGGGCCGGCGCCGGACCGCCGGGCTGGCCCTCGGCTTCGCCGGGGTGCTCGCGGTGCTCGGCGTCGGTGGCCGGCCCGGGTTCGGTGCGGCGTCGGGCTCCGCAGTGGTGGCCGGCGGGCTCGCCTGCTTGGCCGCGACCTGCTGCTACGGCGCCGGCTTCGCCTACCTGCGCCGCCACCTCGCCGCCCGCCCGCACTCGGCCGCGGCCCTGTCCGCCGCCCAGATCAGCTGCGCCGCCGCCGAACTCACCCTCGCCGCCCCGCTCGCCGCCGGTGCCCCGCACTGGCCCGGCGCCGGGGCCGGCGCCGCCCTGCTGGCGCTCGGCGCCCTCGGCACCGGCGTCGCCTACGTCCTCAACCTCGACCTGGTCCGCAGCGCCGGAACCGCCGTGGCCGCCGCCGTCACCTACGTCACCCCGCTCTGGTCGACGGCGCTCGGCGCCCTGCTGCTCGCCGAACCCGTCGGCTGGAACACCCTGCTCGGCGGCCTCGCCGTGATCACCGCCGTCGCCCTCACCCGGCAGCCGCCCGCCGACCGGGGCGCCGGTCCGGGGACCTGCCTGGGGACCGGCCCCGGGACCGACCGGGGATCCGATCCGGGCACCGGTTCGGCTGCCGGGAAGCGCACCGGTCGCCGGGGCCGGAGGCGGCGTCAGCCGGTCGGCTAGGGTGGGCCGGTGGGCACGGGAAGGGCAGCGGACAGGGGCGTTGACACGGGCGTTGACGCGGGCGTTGCCGTGGGCGGCACGGCCGACGCGTCGTCCCCCTCGCCCGACGTCGCCGTACAGGCCCTGCTGCGGGCCCGTCCCCTCCGCTTCCCGTTCACCCTCGACTCGCTGCGCTGCTGGGCCTACCTGACCAGCGGCACCCTGCTCGGCCTGGTGGTGGTCGTCCTGCTGGCCGCCCTCACCGCCCTCGGCCTCGGGCTCGCCGTCGTCGGCATCGGCCTGCCGCTGCTGCTGGCCGTCGCCCTCTCCGGCCTGCCGCTCGGCGCCCTGGAACGCCGCCGGCTCCGGCTCGTCGAACCGTTGCCGGTGCCCGATCCGCACCGCGCGCTGCCCGGAGCCGGCCGCCGCGCCCGGCTCCGGACCCGGCTGCGTGAACGCGCGACCTGGCGCGAGCTCGCCCACACCGTGCTGGTCGGCCCGCCGCTCACGGTCGCCGGACTCGGCCTCGTCGCCCTGCTGGTGTTCTCCGGGGCGCTGGTCATCAGCCCCGTCGTGGTCTGGGCGCTGGCCCCCGAGACCGTCATGCTGATGCCCGGCCGCGCCGTCCCCGGACCGCTCCACGCGCTGCCCGCCACCGCCCTCGGCCTGCTCGGGCTGCTGCTCGGCAGCTACGCCGCGGCGCTGCTCACCACCGCCCACGTCCGGCTGGCGCGGCTGCTGCTCGGCCCCCGTGAAGAGGATCTCGGTCGGCAGGTCCTCGAACTGACCCGCTCCCGGGCCCGGCTGGTCGACGCCTTCGAGGCCGAGCGCCGCCGCATCGAGCGCGACCTGCACGACGGCGCCCAGCAGCAGCTCGTCGCCCTCACCATGACCCTCGGCCTCGCCGCCCACGAGCTGCGCGAACGCGCCACCGCCCCCGGCGCGGGCACCGGCGGCGACCCGGTGCTCGACCTGGTCGACCGGGCGCGCGGCGAGGCCCGGCGGGCGGTGGAGCAGCTGCGCGGCCTGGTCCGCGGCATCCACCCCCAGGTGCTCACCGACCACGGCCTGGCCGCCGCCGTCACCGAGGTCGCGCTGCGCCACCCGATCCCCGTCGAGGTCGATCTCGACCTGCCCGGCCGACTGCCCGGCGCGGTCGAGTCCACCGCCTACTTCACCGTCACCGAGGCGCTCACCAACGCCGCCAAGCACAGCGGTGCCACCGCCATCACCGTCCACGGGCGGATCGCGGCCGACCGGCTGGTGCTCCAGGTGACCGACGACGGGCGCGGCGGGGCGGATCCGGCTGCCGGGGCCGGACTCCAGGGGCTGGCCGACCGGGTGGCGATCCTGAGAGGACGACTGATGGTGACGAGTCCGAGCGGCGGGCCGACCAGGCTCCGGCTGGAGGTGCCGTGCTCCGGCTAGTCATCGCCGAGGACGCCGTCCTGCTCAGGGCCGGCCTGGTCGAACTGCTCACCAGGGGCGGGCACGAGGTGGTCGCCGCCGTCGGCGACGCGGAGGCCCTCGCTGCCGCCGTCGACGTGGACCGGCCGGACGTCGTCGTCACCGACGTCCGGATGCCGCCGGGGTTCCGGGACGAGGGACTGCGCGCCGCTCTGGACCTGCGCGGACGCCACCCCGGCCTGCCCGTTCTCGTTCTCTCCCAGTACGTGGCGACCCCCTACGCCACCCGGCTGCTCGGTGCGGCCGGCGCGCAGCGGGCCGGGCTCGGCTACCTGCTGAAGGACCGGGTCGGCGAGGTGTCCGAGTTCCTGGACGCGCTGCGCCGGGTGGCGGCGGGGGAGACCGTGATCGACCCGGAGGTGGTCCGGGTGCTGCTCCGTCAGCAGTCCGCCGACCGCCCGATCGCCCGGCTCACCCCGCGCGAGCGCGAGGTGCTGGGGCTCATGGCCGAGGGACTCAACAACCAGACCGTCGGCGCCCGGCTGAGCATCACCGAGGCGTCCGTGGTGAAGCACTGCGGGAACATCTTCATGAAGCTCGACCTCGATCCGGTCGAGGGCAACCGCCGCGTCCTCGCCGTCCTGGCCCACCTCGCGGACCTGCGCGGCGAGTAGCCGGGAAGGGCGACTTCGAGGGCCGGGGCCTCACCGGTGCGCAGCTCGCCCGGATCGCCGCCGGCGCCCGCCTTCGTGCCCGGCGCCCGTGCCCCGTGCCCGGCTCCTGCCCCCGTGCCCGGCTCCCGCGCCCCGTGCCCGGCTCCCGCCCTCAGGGTCGGTAATGGCGTGGTGGCGTGAAAAAGTGATATCACTTTGCCATCGGATGCCGATGCTCGCCGAAGGAGTCGCTCCCATGACCACACCGCGTTTCCCCGTCGAGGACGGCCTCGTTCTGGACCTCCCGGCCCCGGCGATCACCGAGCGGGTGATCACCGGGCGGGCCGGCCTGCCGATGCTCGGCGCGACGCTGCTCGGCCTGCTCGCCGGGGTCGGGGCCGCCGTCGCGGGTGGCGTCCAGCTCTCCGACGGCAGCCGGGGGCCGGGAATCGCCCTGCTGGTCGTCGGGCCGCTGCTGGCGCTCGGCTCGCTGCTGATGACGATCGGTCTGACGGTGGTCTCGCCCGGTGAGGCCCGGGTGGTCCAGCTGCTCGGGCGCTACCGGGGCACCGTGCGCGCCGCGGGCCTGACCTGGCTGAACCCGTTCACCAGCCGGCACCGGATATCCACCCGGATCCGCAACCACGAGACCGAGACCAGCAAGGTCAACGACGCGGACGGCAACCCGATCGAGATGGCCGCCGTGGTGGTCTGGCAGGTCGAGGACACCGCGATGGCGGTCTTCGAGGTGGACGACTACGCGGACTTCGTCGCCATCCAGACCGAGACGGCCGTGCGGCACATCGCCAGCAGCTACCCGTACGACGCCCACCAGGAGGGCCGGCTGTCGCTGCGCGACGGCGCGGACGAGATCGCCCGCAAGCTCTCCGCCGAGATCTCCGCCCGGGTCGCCTCGGCCGGTGTGCGGGTTGTGGAGTCGCGGATCACCAGGCTCGCATATGCTCCGGAGGTCGCCCAGGTGATGCTCCAGCGCCAGCAGGCCGGGGCCGTGGTCGCGGCACGCCGGCTGATCGTCGAGGGCGCCGTCGGCATGGTCGAGGAGGCGCTGGACCGGCTCGCCGAACGCGATGTCGTGGACCTGGACGAGGAGCGCAAGGCCGCCATGGTGAGCAACCTCCTGGTGGTGCTCTGCGGCGAACGCGGCACCCAGCCCGTCGTGAACACGGGCTCCCTCTACCAGTAAGGCGAGGCCTTGGCGACGGAACGGAAGAAGCTCCTGCTGCGACTGGACCCTTCAGTTCACGACGCGCTCGCCCGTTGGGCCGCGGACGACCTGCGCAGCACCAACGCACAGATCGAGTTCCTGCTCCGCCGCGCCCTCGCCGACGCGGGCCGGATGCCCGGCGGCGCGGCCCGGATTCCCCGCCGCGGCCGCCCGCCCAAGCAGGGTCCGGACCCGGACCCCAACCCGGACCCGGACCCGGACCCGGACCCGGACCCGGGCCAGGATTCCGGGACGACCTCGGCCGAGGAGCCTTCGGAGCGGGGCGGAGCGGGCCGGGCCTGACCGGACGGACCTGGTGGCCCGGGTCGGAGATTC
>NZ_JBHVER010000176.1:0-17627 GCF_042802195.1 Kitasatospora sp. NPDC057500
GGGCCGGCGCGGGCCGCGGCGTTTCCGGTGCGCGCTCAGCCCTGCCGGTCGAGGTCGGCGAGGGTGGCGCGCAGCCAGTCCAGTTCGGCCGTGGTGGTCGCGCGGGCGATCAGCAGCATCCCGCGCCGGAACGGGTCGGCCACCTCCTCGGCGCCCACCGGCCGGTCGCCGTCGTAGAAGAAGCTGGCTGGCTCGTCCAGGAAGGCGAGCCGGCGCCGGAGCACGGCGGCCTGGGCGGCCGGCTCGCCGTCGAGGTGGCGCAGGAAGGCGAGCACGGTGAACCACCGGTTC
This sequence comes from Kitasatospora sp. NPDC057500, assembly GCF_042802195.1. Lineage (NCBI taxonomy): Bacteria > Bacillati > Actinomycetota > Actinomycetes > Kitasatosporales > Streptomycetaceae > Kitasatospora > Kitasatospora sp. NPDC057500. Next base: position 292 of record NZ_JBHVER010000176.1, read on the forward strand.
TCGTCGCTGACGTCCAGTTCGTCCGGGGTGCGCAGCCGCTCCAGCAGGGCGGCCCGGCCGGCGTCGGTCAGCCGCAGGGTGTGCCGGGGTGCGGCGGCGGCGCCGGGCTCGGTGGCGCGTACCAGCAGGCCGTCGGACTCCAGCCGCTTGATCGCCGGGTAGAGCGTGCCGTCGCTGAGCGGCCGCACGTGGCCGGTGAGCGCGGCGAGGTGGCGCCGCAGTTCGTAGCCGTGCAGGGGCCGGTCGTGGAGGAACCCGAGGATCGCGAGCTTCAGCATGGGGCCACTCTCCCAGATCCGGCCGGAGATATCTCGATGTTGCTATACCTCGATGTCGAGGTATGGTCTCCCCGGCGCCCCGGGAACGGCCCGGCGCGCCGATCGGACGACCGCAGGAGGAGCACGACCGTGCGCGATGCCACCGTCACCCCGAACGGCGACCGGATCCGCTGGGTGGAGATCCCCGGCCGGGAGCCCGTCCGCCTCTACCTGCACGGCCTCGGCGCCAGCTCGCCCGTCTACTACGCAGCAGCCGCCGCCCACCCGCTGCTCACCGGGCACCGCTCGCTCCTGCTGGACCTGCTCGGCTTCGGCATCAGCGACCGGCCCGCCGACTTCCCCTACACCCTGGAGGCGCACGCCGACGCCGTCGCCGCGGCCGTCCGCGCGGCCGGGGTGGAGCGGGTGGAGGTGATCGGCCACAGCCTGGGCGGCGCGATCGCGGTCGCACTGGCCCACCGGCACCCCGGACTGGTCGCCGGGCTGGTGCTGGTCGACGCCGTCATCGACCCGGTCACCCCGGCCCCGGGCCCGGGTGCCAGCGGCATCGCGAGCTTCACCGAGGAGGAGTTCCTGGCCGGCGGCAGGGAGCAGGCGGAGTACTGGGCGGGCCCGTTCTGGTGGGCCACCATGCGGCTGGCCGGCCCCGAGGCGCTCCACCGCAGCGCCGTCCACCGCTGCCGGGCGACCGCGCCGGCCCTGCGCGAGCAGCTGTACGGCCTGGACCTGCCGCGCACCTTCCTCTTCCCCGCGGTCGACGGCGAGCTGCCCGGGGCGGACGGCCTGCGGGCGGCGGGCGTAGTGCTGGAGGCGGTGCCGGGCTGCGGGCACAACATCATGATCGACAATCCGGAGGGCTTCGCGAGGGCCGTCGCCGCCGCGCTGGCGTAGGGTCGTCCCGTGTCCGCCGTGCCGATCCGGGTCCCCGAGGCGCTGACCGCCTCCCTCGTCGAGTCCCTCGGGGCGGACGGGCAGGCCTGGGTCCGCCGACTGCCCGCGCTCGCCGGGGAGTTGGCGGAGCGCTGGGACCTGCGGCCGGACGGTGCGCCCGCGCACGGCGTGGTCGGCCTGGTGCTGCCCGTCCGGCGGGCCGACGGCACCGGCGCCGCGCTCAAGCTCCAGCCCGTGGACGAGGAGACGGCCGGCGAACCGCTCGCCCTGCGCGCCTGGGCCGGGCGGGGCGCCGTCCGGCTGCTCGACCACGACCCGGCCACCGGCTCGATGCTGCTGGAACGCCTCGACCCCGCGCGCTCCCTGCTCGCCGTCCCCGACGACCTGGCCGCCACCGGCGTCCTCGCGGACCTGTTGGGCGAACTGACGTCATGCCGGGCACCTCGTGGGGTGCGGAAACTGGCGGATGTCGCGGACGCCGTGCTCGCGGACGTCCCCCGGGCGCGCGGCGAACTGGCGGGGGAGGGCGACCGCCGGCTGCTCGCCGACCTCGCGGCCGCCCTGCGCGAGGTCCGGCCCGAACCGGGCGACCGGCTGCTCCACTGGGACCTGCACTACGGCAACGTGCTCGCCCCGCCCGGCCCCGACGCCCGCGCCCCCTGGCTCGCCATCGACCCCAAGCCCCTGTCCGGCGACCCGGGGTTCGAACTCCTCCCCGCCCTGCACAACCGCTGGTCAGACCTCGTCGCCACCGGCGACCTCCCGCGCGCCCTGCGCCGCCGCTTCGACCTGATGACCGACCGCCTCGCCCTGGACCGCGACCGCGCCGTCCGCTGGACCCTCGCCCGCGTGCTGCAGAACGTCCTGTGGGACGTGGAGGACGGCGGGAAGGTCATCGATGAAGGCCAACGGGCTGTCGCCCTGGTCCTGTTGGGGCGGTAGCGCGGGTTCCTCGCCCCGCTCGACGGCGATCACCCCGGCGGTGGTCCGCCGCCCGACCTGCGGACCCCGTCCAGGGCCACCGCGCCCCCGGAGGAGCGGGTGACCTCGGTGGCGACCCCGTGGCAGAGGCCGCCGACCCGGATCGTCGACGGAGAGCGCTGTACGGCCCGGCCGTCCGAGGCCCCGGTCATGCCGGTCGGCCGGGGAGGACGGCGAAGCGCACCGGGGTGCCCGGGCGGGCCTGGGCCGCGGCGGCGAGGTCGGCGGACGGCACCACGCCGACCACCGGGTAGCCGCCGGTGGTCGGATGGTCGGCCAGGAAGACCACCGGCAGGCCGTCCGGGGGGACCTGCACCGCTCCCAGCACCATGCCCTCGCTGGGCAGTTCCTCCTCCCGGGCGCGGTCGAGCGGCGGGCCCTCGGTGCGCAGCGCGATCCGGTTGCTGGCGGCGGCGACCCGGTAGGGCGCGCGGGCGAGCCGGGCCGCGGCGTCCGGGGTGAACCAGTCGGCGCGCGGGCCGAGCCGCAGCCGCAGCACCAGTTCGGCGGGGGGAGCGGGCAGCGGGACCAGTTCGGGGGCGGGCCCGAGCGGTGGCCGTGGGCCGACCGGCAGGCGGTCGCCGTCGGCCAGCGGGGCCGGGCCGAGCCCGGAGAGCAGATCGGCCGAACGGCTGCCGAGCACCGGAGGGACGGCGATCCCGCCCGCCACCGCCAGGTAGGCGCGGACTCCGGCGGTCGCCGGACCGATGTCCAGCACCGCCCCGGCCGGCACCAGCACCGGCGCCCCCCAGGCGGCGGGCCGCCCGTCCACCCGCACCGGCGACGGCGCCCCGGTCACCGCCACCACCAGCGGCCGCGACGCCCGCACCGCGACCCCGCCCAACGTGGTCTCGACACCCGCCGCTCCGGCCGCATTGCCCACCAGCCGGTTGGCCGCCCGCAACGCCGGCTCGTCCAACGCCCCGGCCCGCGGCACCCCGAGATGCGCGACCCCGGTCCGCCCGAGGTCCTGCACGGTGCTGAGGGGGCCGGAGCGCACCACGGTCAACGCGTCCGTCATGTCGTCCCTTCGGTCTTCAGCGGCCGCGGCGCGTGCGTCGTGACCCCGCCCAGCGTGCTTTCGACACCCGGGGGGCCCGGTCGCATCACGACCATCGCGTTCGTCACGTTGCTCGTTCGGCCGCGGACGGGGGCAGGGGGCCCAGCACCGCGGTCACTGCGTGCGCCACCTCGCCCGTCCTGGGATTCTGCACACCCGGGCGGACCGGCGCGCTCCGCGGCCCCGTCCGGCCTGCCGCGCCCCGGCGAGGCCGACCGGCACCCTCGCCGGGGCGTGGCAGCGGACCGGGAGCCCGGCGGCCCGTCGGGGTGCTCGGCCGTCGGCGGATCGGCAGGGGTGTCCGGTGCTGTCCCGGGGCGGAGCGCTCGGTGGACGCCTGCCTGCCGTACCCGTGGCCGGGCCCGCGGGTGCCCCGCCGGTGCCCCGCCACCTGCGCCTGCGGGGGCCGCCGTGCGGCTGCGCCGTGCGTGGGGGCGTACTGCCGAGGTCCGGCCCGGCCCGCTGCGCCCGTCACCTCGTGTCCTCCAGGGTGAAGCGGACGCGGGTGCCCGGGGCGAGGAGGGCGGGTGGGGTGCGGGTGGGGTTCCAGAGGGGCAGGGTGGTGCGGCCGAGGAGTTGCCAGCCACCGGGGGAGGGGTGGGGGTAGACGCCGGTGTAGGGGCCGGCCAGGGCGACCGAGCCGGCCGGGACGCTGCTGCGCGGGGTGGCGCGGCGGGGGACCTCGTACCGCTCGGGCAGGCCGGTCAGGTACCCGAAGCCGGGGGCGAAGCCGCAGAACGCCACGACGTACTCGGGTTCCGTGTGGATCCGCACGGCCGCCTCGGGGGAGACGCCCCAGAGGCGGGCGACCTCCGTGAGGTCCGCGCCGTCGTAGACGGTCGGCACCTCGACGAGCGGGCCGGTGGCGGCGGCCGCCGGGTCGGGGCGGGCCGTCCGCAGTAGGCGGGCGAGCGCGTCGACGTCCGCCACGCCGTCCAGCAGGACGGTGCGGGCGGCGGGCACGATCTCCCCGACCGGCGGCAGCTCGCCCGCGGCCAGGCGCTCCCGCAGCCAGCCGTAGAGGGCGGTGACCTCGGCCGTGTCCGCGAGCTCCACCAGCAGCGCCCGCTCGCCCACCGGCCGGAACACCGCCTCCGGGCGGGTCATGTGAACGCCTCCACCCGGACGCCCGCCGAGGCGAGCGCGCCGCGGATCCGCCAGGCGAGCTGGGCGGCGCCGGGGGTGTCGCCGTGGACGCAGAGCGAGCGCGCCTGGACGGCGATCGGCTCGCCGCCGACGGCCTCCACGGAGCCGTCGCGGGCGATGCCGACCGCACGGGTGATGACCGTCTCGGGATCGTGGATCACGGCGTCGGGCTCGCGGCGGGGGACGAGGGTGCCGGCCCAGGTGTAGGCGCGGTCGGCGAACGCCTCGGTGACCACCGGCAGGCCGACGCCCTCGGCGACCGTCAGCAGCCGGGAGCCCGGCAGGCCGAGCACCGGCAGCGGGCCGTCGCTGACCGCGCCGGACCGCAGGATCCCGGCGACCACCGCCTCCGCCTGTTCGCCGTCGGCCACCACCCGGTTGTAGAGGGCGCCGTGCGGCTTGACGTAGGAGACCCGGGAGCCGGCGGCGCGGGCGAAGACCTGGAGGGCGCCGATCTGGTAGGCGATCTCGTCGGCCAGCTCGTCGGGCGGCACGTCCATCGCCCGGCGGCCGAAGCCCGCGAGGTCCCGGTAGGAGACCTGGGCGCCGATCCGTACGCCGCGCTCGGCCGCCAGCGCGCAGACCCGGCGCATGGTGGAGGGGTCCCCGGCGTGGAAGCCGCAGGCGACGTTGGCGCTGGTGACGACGGAGAGCAGGGCCTCGTCGTCGGTCAGCGTCCAGCGCCCGAACCCCTCGCCGAGGTCCGCATTGAGATCGATCACCGCATCGGCCACGCCGGTCCGCCTTCCAGCAGCTGTTGAGCCAGATGGTAGGGCCTGCGCCGGGGCTCGCCTCGCGCCGCTGGTCCGTACGGCTGTGACCAGCCGGACCGCGGCGCGGTCAGCCGGCCGCGACGGTCGGACGGTGTCCGGCCGCTTCGGCCCGCCCGACCAGCGGCCGCAGTGCGCGCAGCACGATGAGCAGCGGGACGGCGCCCACCACTCCGAACGACATGTCGACAAACCGCCAGTAGAGCGGGATTCCCCGCAGCGGCCCGCAGACCAGCGCGAGCGGGATGATCCCGGCGCAGGCGAGCACCGCCCAGCGGATCGCCCGGACATTGCGCACCGGGTCCTTGATCGGACCCCAGAACGCCGCCGCGATCACCAGGTGGGCGAAGGCGAGCCAGTCGGTGCCGTAGGCGAGGAAGGGGTAGCGGGCGTTGGTCTCGGCAAGGCCGTCGCGGGTCCGTTCGATCCACTCCAGCAGGGCGGGGAAGCGGTCGGTCACCGGGGCTCCGGGGCCGGCGGCCAGTTCGGCGAGCCAGCGGGTCTCGCTCTCCAGCGGGAAGGCCGTCAGTCCGCTCAGCGCCAGGCACACCGCGAAGGTCCACAGCCGGCGGCGGACCCGCCGCAGGGCCGCCCGTTCGCCGTCGGTCGCGTCGTTCATCTGCGTCCACCCCGGGGCCGGGGGCACGTCGAGGACATGCCGAAGGTGCAGGTCGGGCTGCTCCCGTCTGCTCGTGCCGACTCCAGACCCCAGAATTGAACGCGTTCAACATCCCATCCGGGGCGTCCCGGCGACCGCCCCCGGCCCCGCCCGCCCGGCTGTCCGAAAGGTCCGTTTCGGTCGATGTCGGCCCCTGCCTCTAGTCTTGTCCCCCGTGACCGTCATCGCCGACCAGCCCACCGAGCACGGCCCCCGGCCGCCCGCCGGGTCCGCCGTCGCCGCCGCGCGGCCCGCGCCGGGCCCCGCCGCCGACGAGGGCCTCGCCCGCCGGCTCAAGGCGCTGGCCTGCACCGCCCCGCTGCACGACCTGGACAACCGCAAGGTGATGCTGGCCGGCGAGTACGGCGGCTACGCGATGGCCGAGGTCGGCCTCGCCGCGATCGACCTGGTCACCCTCAACATGGACTTCGACACCGGCGCCGACCGCGAGACGGTGCTCGCCCGGCTGCTGCCCCGGGTCGCCGCCCAGGCGCCCGGCCGCTCGACCGCCGAGCACCAGCGGGTCGGCCGCTGGGTGCTGGAGTCGCTGATCAACGTCGGCAGCGTCGACCGGGGCTTCCGCGCCGTCTACGGCACCTTCGGCGCCGACGGCGAGTACGTCCGCCGCGACTACGACTTCAAGCTGATCGAGGAGGTCCCGGGCCCCGACGGCGGCGTCTACCTGCGCACCACCGACGAGGCGGTCAACGTCCTGGTCGGCGCCCTGGACACCGACGTCACCTCCGCCCAGATCGCCGCCGAGGTCAAGCTGGAGGTGCTCATCCGGCGCGGCCGCCTGGCCGACGCCCAGCTCGCCGCCGAGCAGGCCCGCTACCGCACCGTCCAGTACGCCGAGACGCTGCGCCGCGCCCTGGAGGCCACCCGCCGCAACGTCCGCGCCGTCGACTGGATGCGGGCCATCCCGGACCTCATCGACGAGGCGCTCGACCACATCGCCGACCGCTACCGGCACGAGAACGCGATCCTCACCAACATCCGCAAGGCCCGCGACGAGGCGGAGGAGCCCGAGCACAAGCGCCGCGCCGCCGAGCTGGTCGACATCGTCAAGGACTGCATCCGCCGCCACACCCAGCTCCAGACCCGGCTCCTGGAGGCCGGCCCGCTGTTCCGCGCCGAGCAGGACCGGCAGGCCTTCGCCACCCCCGGCGCCCGCAGCGGCATCGACCTCTACGGCCAGCTGCTCGCCCCGGTGCTCCGGCTGCCGATAGCGCAGGCCGTCCACCCCACCGGCGCCTTCTTCGCCCGCGGCACCGGCCTGCGCACCCCCGTCTCGGTACGCGTCGCCGACCTGGTCGACCTGCTGCTCACCCCGCCGGTCGAGCGGGAGCACCTCGGCGCCGAGCTGCCCGACCCGGACCTCGTCGCCACCCCGGACGACAGCCGGTTCTCCGAGGCCCAGCTGGAGGCCGCCCTCGACCTGCTCGACCTGCCCGCCGACGCGCCCCGCCGGCTCTCCGGACTGCTCGCCGAGGCCCGCGCGCAGGACCCGGAGCTCCCGTACCTGGTCGCCCTGCTCGCCGTGCACGCGGCCAGCCCCCCGGTCGGCACCGCCTACCGGCAGGGCGAGGAGCGGCTGCTCTTCGCCGTCGACGACGGCACCCCGCTGCACGACCGGGAGTTCGGCGGCGCCGACCTCATCGTCGGCAGCGCCCTGCTCGACGCCGCCGGCATGGCCGCCGACCGCAAGGACGCCGGCTGACCCCCGGCCGGACCGGCCGACCGGCCGGGCAACCGACCCGCACCCCGCCCGCACCCCCGCACCGCCCCGAGGAGCACCGCCCGTGACGACCCACCACGACACGTCCTGGGCGCCCGAGACCGAACCGGCCGCCCCCGCGCCGATCACCCCGGCCGACGTCGCCGACGCCGCCCGCCTGGTCTCCTTCGGCCTCCAGGCCAAGCTGCTCCCCGCCCGCGACGCCGAGTACGCCGAACTCGTCCGCCGCCACCGCGAGGACCCCCCGTTCGCCCGCCTCGCCGACGCCGTCGCCACCGGCATGGGCCTGGTCGTGCTGGAGGTCTCCCCGCGCGCCGGCATGGCTGTCGCCGCCGCCGAGGACTCCGTCTTCGCCGTCCGGATGGGCGACTACTCGCGCCGCGCCGCCTCGGAGTCCACCGACCGCTTCCTGCACGGCCTCGCCCACCTGGCCGTCGCCGCGATGGCCTTCCCCCGCCCCGAGGACCTCGCCGACGACGGCTACCTCGGCCGGATCACCGTCAACGGCATCGACTCCTTCGTCCGCCAGGCCTGCCGCCGCCTGGAGGAGCAGGCCGCCGCCGACGGCGACAACACCGACCCGCAGAGCGACGCGCCCGGCCTGGAGGCCGCCTGGCGGGTCTGGGCCCGGCGCACCGCCACCGGCGCCACCAAGGACGCCCGCCGGCTCTCCGGCTCCACCATCGGCATCGTCGCCAAGGCCGTGCTGTTCCTGGTCGACTCCGGCTTCCTGCAGAAGGTCTCGGACGACGCCGGCGGCACCTACCGCACCACCGCCCGCTACCAGCTCCAGGTCCGCGACCTGGCCGGCACCGCCGCCATGGCGGAACTGCTCGACCTCGGCGTCGTCCCGGTCTCCGACGGCACCGCCACCCTGCTGCCCCCCGACACCGGGGACGACCTGGTCGCCGACGCCGGCCTGCCGTTCCACTCGCTCTGACGCCCCACCGGACCACCCCGCCGGCCCCCACCGGACCAGACCCTCCGACCCACCCGCCTCCTGGAGAACCGCCGCACATGTACGAGCTCAACCGGGTCCGCCTCTACTCGATCGGACCGGCCGGCGCCCGCTACGCCGACACGGTGCTCGACCTGCGCGGCGTCGGCGAGCCCGTCGCCGACCCGGCGCCCCAGCAGATCGGCCTGTTCGGCGAGGAGGCCGACGGCCCGGTCCGCCGCCCCGCCCCGGCCGGCGTGCTCTTCCTGGAGAACGGCGGCGGCAAGTCCGTCCTGCTCAAGCTGATCTTCTCGGTCATGCTCCCCGGCCACCGCAACACCCTCGGCGGCGCCAGCTCCGGCGTACTGCGCAAGTTCCTGCTCGCCGACGACTGCGGCCACGTCGCCCTGGAGTGGCAGCACACCGTCACCGGCGAGCCGATCGTGGTCGGCAAGGTCAGCGAGTGGCGCGGGCGCCAGGTCTCCTCGGACCCGCGCAAGTTCGCCGAGACCTGGTACTCCTTCCGCCCGGGCCCCGGCCTCACCCTGGACTCCCTCCCGGTCGCCGAGCGGGTCAGCCTGGCCGGCGACCAGAAGGCCCGCGGCCGCCGCCGCACCATGAAGGGCTTCCGCGACGCCCTCACCGAGGCCGGCAAGGCCCACCCCCACCTCGACCTGGTCTTCGAGGACGGCCACGACCGCTGGACCGAACACCTCGGCGAACTCGGCCTCGACCCCGAACTCTTCCGCTACCAGCGCGAGATGAACGCCGACGAGGGCGAGGCGGCCGGCCTCTTCGCGGTCAAGCAGGACAAGGACTTCACCGACCTGCTGCTGCGCGCCGTCACCGACACCCGGGACACCGACGGCCTCGCCGACCTCGTCCACGGCTTCGCCGCCAAGCTCGGCCTGCGCTCCGAACTCACCGCCGAACGCGACTTCACCGCCGGCTCGCTGGAGCTGCTGGAACGGATCGCCGAGGCCACCACCGCCCGCGAGACCGTCCGCGAGGGCCACCGCACCGCCGAACGCCGCGCCCGTCGGCTCGCCCACGCCCTCGCCTCCCGCGCCGCCGCCGAACGCGACCGCGCCGAGGACCTCGCCGTCGAGGTCGCCGCCGCCGCGAGCGCCGTCACCGCCGCCGAGAGCGACCGCACCAGGCACACCCTGATCGCCGCCGAACTCACCCACCGGCACGCCTCGCTGGCCCTGGCCGCCGCCACCACCGAGGCCGCCGCCCTGCGCCGCGAACTCACCGACGCCCGCACCCTGCACTCCGCCTGGCAGGCCGCCGAGGCCGTGCTGCGCCACCGCGCCGCCGCCGACCGGGTCGGCCGGGTCGCCGCCGCGATCCGCGAGGCCGAGCTGGACGCCGCCCCCGCGCTGGCCGCCCGCGCCCGCGCCGCCACCGCCCTGGCCCGCGCCCTGGAGGGCGCCGCCGCGGCCGCCGAGGAGCGCGCCGACACCGAGGAGCAGCGCGCCGCCGAACTCCAGGCCGACGGCTCCAAGGCCCAGAACGACGCCACCGAGGCCGCCACCGCCGCCCAGAAGGCCCGCAGCGAGGCCGAGCACCTGCGCCAGCGCCTCGCCGAGGTCGAGCAGGAGACCGCCGCCGCCGTCGAGGCAGGCTTCATCGACACCGACGGCGACGTCGACCCGGCCCGTGCCGCCCTGCACGCCGCCGACGTCGAGAAGGCCGCCGCCGCGGCCCTCGCCCAGGCCCGCACCAGCGCCGAGGCCGCCGCCGGCCGACTGCGCGAGGCCACCGCCGCCACCGGCCGCGCCGAACTCGCCGCCGCCCGCGCCACCGACGCCCGCAAGGCCGCCGCCCAGGCGCTCGCGACCGAGCAGCGCACCGCCGCCCTGCTCGCCACCGAGCCCCGGCTCGCCGACCTGCTCTCGCTCACCCCGTACCAGGACTCCGCGGAGGAGGACGCCGGCTTCCTCACCCCCGCCCTCCTCGACCGCAACGCCGAGTACCTGCGCGAACTCCTCGACGAGGCCATCGCCACCGCCGAGCGCACCCTGTTCGACCTGCGCACCGCCGCCGCCGACGACTCCCGGATCCTCGCCGCGCTCGGCGACGGCGGCCTGCTGCCGCCCGGCCCGGACGTCCTCGCCACCGTCGAGTACCTCGCCGAGCACGGCATCCCCGCCCTGCCCGGCTGGCGCTACCTCGCCCAGTCCGTCGACCCGGCCGACCACGAGGCGATCCTCGCCGCCCGCCCCGAACTCGTCGACGGCGTGGTGGTCACCGACCCCACCTCCCTCGACCGGGCCCGCGAGGCGCTGCGCGCCGCGGCCCTGCTGCCCCGCTCCACCGTCGCGGTCGGCGCCGCCGCCTCGCTGATCGCCCCGATCACCGACGAGCCCGCGTTCTTCCTGGTGCCGCCGAACCCGGCCATGCACGACGAGTCCGCCGCCGACGACGAGCGCCGCGAACTGCGCGCCCGCGCCACCGCCCGCGAGGAGCACATCCGCGAACTCGCCGCCCGCCTCGGCGGCGACCGCGCGCTCGCCGCCCGCCTCGCCTCCTGGCACGCCAGCTGCCCGCCCGGCACCCTCGCCGAACTCGCCGCCGCCGCCGAGACCGCGCGCGAGCACGCCGAGCAGGCCGCCGCCGCCCTGGCCACCCTGCGCGCCGAGCACGACGAGGCCGAGACCGACCACGCCGCCGCCGCCTCGGCCCACGAGGAGCACCGGGAGAGCGCGCAGCGCGCCCGCCGCCGCGCCGACGCCCTCTCCGGCCTCGCCTTCCGGCTGCGCGAGCGCGCCAACTGGAGCCGCCGCCAGCGCGAACTCGCCGAGGACGCCGCCGAGTGCGACCGCCGCCAGGCCGTCTGCGCCGAACGCGCCCGCACCTGCGACGAGGACCGCCGCGCCGCCCAGCGCGCCGCCGACGACGCCCGCCGCACCGCCCGGACCCTGCGCGCCGAGCGCGCCGAGATCTCCGCCGCCGAGCAGTCCGACGAACCGGCCGAGGCCGCCCCCGCCGCGCTGCCCGCCCTGCGCGAGGCCTACCGTTCGGCCGCCCAGCTCTACGAGAAGGTCGGCGTCGGCGCCGACCTGCGCGCCGAACAGGCCCGCGCCGAAGGCGACGAGGCCGCCGCCGCGGCCGAACTCGACCGCCTCACCAACAAGGTCCGCGTCCGCGCCGAGGAACTGCTCAACAGCCCCGACGGCGCCGACGGCCCGGCCCGCCAGGCCGCCGCCGCCCGCGCCGAGGAACTCGTCGCCACCATCGAGGCCCGCGCCGCCGCCGCCAGCGAGCAGCTCGGCCGGCTGCGCGGCGAGGCCGAACGCTCCGCCCCCGCCGACGGCGAGGCCCACACCGAGCTGCCCGAGGACCTCGTCCCCACCGACCCCGAGCACGCCCAGACCCTGCTGCGCAGCGCCACCAGCCGGCTCGCTGAACGCCGCGAGGCCGTCGACGCCGCCCGCACCGCGCACGCCGACCTCCAGCGCACCTCCGATGCCGCCCAGGCCGCCGCAGCCGACTTCGACGAGCACGCCGGCCAGCTCCGCGACGGCCTGCGCGAGCACCAGGACGACTCCGAGTCCCTGGTCGAGCCGTACCTCGGCGCCCTCGCCGAGGCCCGCACCGCCGCCGCCGAGGCCCGCCGGGCCCTGCGCACCGCCGCCGGCGAGCTGTCCTCCGCCGAACTCGCCGTCCGCGACGCCTCGGACGCGCTGGTCCGGCACGCCAACGCGGCCCGCTACGAGGCCGTCCGCACCCCGGCCCGCCAGCAGATCCGCGAACTGCCCGCCGCCGCGCTGCCCGACCACGCCGCCAACTGGGCCGCGGCCTTCGCCCCCCGGCTGCGCGTGCTCACCGACGAACTCGCCCAGCTGGAACGCAACCGCGGCTCGATCGTCGACCGCCTGCGCGGCCTGGTCGAGTCCTCGCTGACCACCCTGCGCGCCGCCCAGCGCCTCTCCCGGCTGCCCGAGGGCCTGGGGGAGTGGTCCGGCCAGGAGTTCCTGCGGATCCGCTTCGAGGACCCGGACCACGCGACCCTGGTGGAGCGCCTCGGCGAGGTCATCGACGAGGCCACCCGCGCCGCCGTCCGCAAGAACAGCGACCTGCGCCGCGACGGCATGTCGCTGCTGCTGCGCGGAGTCGCCGCCGCGATCGGCCCCAAGGGCGTGGCCGTCGAGATCCTCAAGCCGGACGCGGTGCTGCGCGCCGAGCGGGTGAGCGTCGGCCAGATGTCCGACGTGTTCTCCGGCGGCCAGCTGCTCACCGCGGCCATCGCGCTGTACTGCACGATGGCGGCGCTGCGCGCCAACGACCGCGGCCAGTCCCAGCTGCGGCACGCGGGCACGCTGTTCCTGGACAACCCGATCGGCCGCGCCAACGCCACCTACCTGCTGGAGCTCCAGCGCGCGGTGGCCGACGCCCTCGGCGTCCAGCTGATCTACACCACCGGCCTGTTCGACACCACCGCGCTCGCCGAGTTCCCGCTGGTCATCCGGCTGCGCAACGACGCAGACCTGCGGGCCGGCCTGAAGTACATCTCGGTGGAGGAGCACCTTCGCCCGGGCCTGCCCGCGGCGCCGGACCCGGACGGCCCGGCCGTCCACGGCGAGATCACCGCCACCCGGATGTTCAAGCGCCCGGCGGAGGTTCCCGCCCAGTCGTGACCCTCGTACCGTGGGGCCCATGCTGACGATCGCTCACTTCAGTGACATCCATCTCGGCCAGGACCACCACGGGGACGCGGGGGAGCGCGCCCGGCGGCGGGCCGAGCAGGTGGTGGCGTACCTCGACGCCCTGCCCGGCCCGCTGGACGTGGTGCTGGTCACCGGCGACCTCGCCGACCACGGCCTGGCCGCCGAGTACCGGGAGGTCGCCGAGGTGCTGGCCTCCCGGCACCCGGTGCTGCTCTGCCCCGGCAACCACGACGTGCGCGGGCCGTACCGGGAGGTGCTGCTCGGGGAGGCGCCGTCCGGCGGCCCGGTCAACCGGCTGCACGCGCTGCCCGGTGCCGACGTGCTGATGCTCGACTCCTCGATCCCGGGGCGGGACGACGGCCTGCTCGACGAGGAGACCCTCGGCTGGCTGGACCGCACCCTCGCCGACGGCCCGGCGGAGCGTCCCGCGCTGGTGGCCTTCCACCACCCGCCGGTCACCCTGCACCTGCCGTACGTGGACCCGATCCGCCAGTTCGGCGGGGAGCGGTTCGCCGAGGTGCTGGACCGCCACCCCCGGGTGCGGGCGCTGCTCTGCGGTCACGCGCACACCGGGGCGGCCACACTCTTCGCCGGGCGGCCGCTGCTGGTCGCGCCGGGCGTGGTCTCCACGGTCGCACTGCCCTTCGAGGGCTTGCCGGAGGTCGCCTTCGGGCAGCCGCCGGTGCTCGCCTTCCATCTGCTGGACGACGAGGGCCGGTTGACCACCCACTACCGGGTGGTCAACCCTGCCTGACGCGGCGCCGGGCCGCCCGGGTACGGCGGCCCGGCCGGCGGCTGGTAGGGCTGCTGGTACGGCGGCTGCGGCGGGCGCGGGCGCTGCTGGTACTGGGACTGCGGATACTGGGCCTGCGGGTACGCCGGGCGCTGCTGCTGCGAGCGGCCCGCCGGTGCGCGGCTGCCGGCCATCGGCGAGGCGGAGTTGGGCGTGCGCATCCGCTGCGCGGCGACCTGGCGGGAGATCAGGATCTCCAGCAGGCACCACATCGTGCCGAACACCCCCACCCCCATTGCCATCAGCGCCGGTGTCATCAGCCAGCTGTCGGCGTACGAGGACAGTGTCGCCACCACGATGCCCACCAGGGTGAACGACAGGCAGAGCACCGCTCGGACGACGGCCCTGCGGACCTCGTCGGGAAGACGGCGGCGACGGCGGGCGGTTGGCATCGGGCGACCCCCAGGCGCGGACGGGTGGCGGACACGAGCGCGGCGGGCGCCGAGTCTACGCCCCCGCGCTCCACTCTGCCCTGTCGTACCCGGACTATGCGCGCGAATCCCCCGAACCGACACCAAATCGTGTGATCCGGCCCGGAACGTACCGAACGCCCTGCCGAACGTCCCGCCGGTTCAGCCGAGTTGCTCGTTCAGCTCGGCCAGCGCGCCCTCGACGATGGTCCGCATCGCCTGCTCGGCCCGCCCGGCGTCCCCCGCGCAGACCGCCTCGGCGACCTCGCGGTGCAGCCGGATCGCGTACGGCTCCGGCTGATGGGGCATCAGATGGTACTCGGTCCGGCCGGTCAGCACCGCACCGACGGTGTCCTTGAGGTGGGCGAACATCTCGTTGCGCGAGGCCCGCAGCACGGTGGCGTGGAAGTCGATGTCGTGCTGGAGGAAGGTGTCCAGGTCGGCGGCGCGCGCGGTCATCGTCAGTTCGACCGCGAGCGCGCTCAGCCGGCGCCGCTCGTCGTCGGTGGCGTGCCGGGCGGCGAGCGCGGCCGCGGCCGGCTCCACCGCGAGACGCAGCGAGCCCAGTGAGCGCAGCTGCGCGGACCGGTCGGCGCCGGCCAGCCGCCAGCGGATCACCAGCGGGTCGAAGACGTCCCAGTCCGACCTGGGCTGCACGGTGATGCCGACCCGGCGGCGGGAGGCCACCAGGCGCATCCCCTCCAGGATCCGGACCGCCTCGCGGACCACCGTCCGGGACACCCCGAACCGCTCCTCCAGCTCCTCGCCGCGCAGCACCGTGCCCTCGGGGACCTCCCCGGACGCGATGGCCGGCCCCAGTTCCGCGAGCAGTCGGCCGGGCAGGCCCTGGATCTCCATCCCGCCAGCCTAGACGGCGGCCCGTTCCCGGGCGGTGCCGCCCCCCGCCGAGACCCGGGCATAAAAGTATGACGATTTGGTTTCTCTCACTTGAATACGTCATACCTTTAGGGCGATAGTGGCGGCCAGGCAACGAAGGAGCACCACCCATGGGTCTCAGCGTCGAGAACCACGACACCCCCCTCGAACCCCTCACCGTCGTGGTGATGGGCGTCTCCGGTGTCGGCAAGACCACCCTGGCCCGGCTCCTGGCCGACCGTCTCGGGCTCCCCTTCGCCGAGGCGGACGACTTCCACCCGCCGGCCAACATCGCCAAGATGTCGGCGGGCGTCCCGCTGGACGACCGGGACCGCGAGCCCTGGCTGCGCGCCATCGGCGCCTGGCTCAAGGAGCGCACCGAGGACGGCACCGGTGGCGTGGTCACCTGCTCCGCGCTGAAGCACGGCTACCGCGACATCCTGCGCGCGGCCGACCCGGACGCCTGGTTCCTGCACCTCAGCGGCCGGACCGAACTGGTCGAGGACCGACTCTCGCACCGCACCGGCCACTTCATGCCCACGTCGCTGCTCGGCTCGCAGTACGCCGCCCTGGAACCCCTCGGCCCGGACGAGCGCGGCGCCGTCCTGGACGTCGGGCCGAGCCCCGAAGAACTCGTCGAGAAGGCCGTCGCCCTGCTGCGGCCCGTCAATGGAGACCTCGCGTGACCCCCACCCTCACCGTGCTGGCGGCCGCCCCACCGGCCCTGCCGCACACCAGCAGCGACTCCCAGCTGCTGCTCGCCGTCCTGCTCGGCATCGGCGTCATCGTCCTGCTGATCACCAAGCTCAAGCTGCACCCGTTCCTCGCCCTGATCCTCGGATCGGGCGTGCTGGCCGCCGTCGCGGGCGCGCCGTTCGACAAGCTGCTCACCAGCTTCTCCAGCGGCTTCGGCTCCACCGTCGCGGGCGTCGGCCTGCTGATCGGCCTGGGCGCGATGCTCGGCAAGCTGCTCGCCGACTCCGGCGGCGCCAACATCATCGCGGACACCGTGCTCTCCCGCTCCGGCCCCAGGGCGCTGCCCTGGGCGATGGCGCTGATCGCCGCCGTGCTCGGCCTGCCGCTGTTCTTCGAGGTCGGCGTGGTGCTGCTGATCCCGATCGTGCTGCTGGTGGCCCGCCGGGGCAACGTCCCGCTGATGCGGGTCGGCATCCCGGCGCTGGCCGGCCTCTCCGTGCTGCACGGCCTGGTGCCCCCGCACCCCGGCCCGCTGGTCGCGGTCGACGCGCTCAAGGCCGATCTGGGCATCACCCTGGCGCTCGGCCTGCTGATCGCCGTGCCGACGCTGATCATCGCCGGCCCGCTGTTCGCGCGCGTCGCCGAGCGCTGGGTCGGCCCGCTGGAGATCCCGCAGGCCGCCACCCCGGTGGAGACGGCCAAGCGCGAGCACACCCCGTCCTTCGGGGCCGTGCTGGTCACCATCCTGCTGCCGGTCATCCTGATGCTGGGCAAGGCGCTGGCGGACGTCGTCATCGACGACCCCGAGGCGATGCTGCAGCGGATCTTCGACTTCATCGGCTCCCCGCTGATCGCCCTGCTCGCCGCGACCCTGCTCGGCATGGTCACCCTGGGCAAGGCCGCCGGCTTCGACAAGGCCCGGATCTCCGACACCGTCGGCAAGTCGCTCGGCCCGATCGCCGGCATCGTCTTCATCGTCGGCGCGGGCGGCGGCTTCAAGCAGACCCTGATCGACGTGGGCGTCGGCAACGCGGTCAGCGAGTGGTCGTCCAAGTGGCACATCTCGGCGCTGCTGCTCGGCTGGCTGATCGCGGTGCTGATCCGGCTCGCCACCGGCTCGGCGACGGTCGCCACCATCACCGCGGCCGGCATCGTCGCCCCGCTGGCGGCGGACATGTCCTCCACCCACTCGGCCCTGCTGGTGCTGGCCATCGGCGCCGGCTCGCTGTTCCTGTCGCACGTCAACGACGCGGGCTTCTGGCTGGTGAAGGAGTACTTCGGGATGAGCGTCGGCCAGACGCTGAAGTCCTGGTCGGTGATGGAGACGGTGATCTCGGTGGTCGCGATCGCCCTGATCATGCCGCTCAGCCTGGTCATCTAGGCCGTCCGCAGGCCTGCCGACGACGAACGGGCGGGCGCTCCCTCGGGG
>NZ_JBHVER010000177.1:0-17624 GCF_042802195.1 Kitasatospora sp. NPDC057500
CCGCGTGACGCGGGGCCCGGCGCCCGTTTGCCAGAATGATCGCCCACCCTCACCCGGCTGTCATGCAAGAAACGGACACCCCCATGCTCCCCTTCGACGAGGAACGGGCCCGGCTGCTGCTCGCCCACGCCTGCGAGTCGGCCGGCCTGCCCGGCCCCGGCGACGCCCGGCTGATCGCCCTCGGCGAGAACGCCGTCTTCGACCTCGGCGACCCGGCCGTGGTCGCCAAGGTCGGCCGCGGCCCGGAACTGTACGAGCGCGCCCGCCGCGAACTCGCCGTCGCCGACTGGCTGGCCGGCCACGGCGTCCCCGTGGTCCGCCCGTACGACGCGGTGCCCGTCGAACCGCGGCTCGCCCACGGCCACCCCGTCACCTTCTGGCACCGGCTCGCCCCCGCCGAGCGGCCCGCCCGCCCGGTCGACCTCGCCCCGCTGCTGCACGCCCTGCACCGGCTGCCGGCCCCGCCGTTCGCGCTCGGGCGGCGCGACCTGCTGGCGCCCGTCGGGCGCTGGCTCGCCTCCGCCGAGGGCCACGTCGACCCGGCCGACGTCGACTTCCTGCGCGAGCGCCGGGACGCCTTCGCCGAGGAGGCGGCCGCACTGGTCCCGCACCTGCCGACCGGGGTGATCCACGGCGACGCGCTGCCGCGCAACGTGCACATCGGCCCGGACGGGCCCGTGCTGCTGGACCTGGAGTTCGTCGCCAACGACCTGCGCGAGCACGACCTGGTGGTGCTCGCACTCAGCCACGACCGGTACGGCGTGCCGGGCGAGGAGTACCGGGCGTTCACCGAGGCGTACGGCTGGGACGTGCGCGAGTGGCCCGGCTTCGCGGTGCTGCGCGGCGCGCGGGAGACGGCGAGCGCCTCCTGGGTCGCGCAGCAGGCGCCGGGCAACCCGGCGGCGCTCGCCGAGTTCCGGCGGCGGGTGGACTCGCTGCGGACGGGGGCCACCGAGGTGCGCTGGTACCCGTTCTGACCGGGCCTGACGGCCGCGCGGGGCGACGCCCCGGCTTCCCCGGCTTCCCCGCCGACCGCGCGGTCGCCTGCCCGGCCTAGAATCCGGGCCCATGGCCACCGATCACCCCACCATCGCCGGACCGCGCCTGAGCGGCGGTCGGATCGTCGGGCTCGTCCTGATCTCCGTGTTCACCGCGCTGGCCGGTCAGCTCACCGCCACCGGCTTCGTCCGCGCGTACGGCACCGACGCCTGCGGCCCCGAGCAGCAGTGCAACGGCTTCGGCACCGCCGGGTACCTGGCCGGCGGGATCCTGCTCTGGCTGCTGTGCCTGGTGGCCACCGCCACCACCGCGCACGGGGACGCCCCCACCACCGAGCCCTCGGCCACCTCCGACCGGGGCGTCCTGCTGGGCTGCCTCGCCCTCGGCCTGGCCGGCGCGGCCCTCGCCAACGGCTCCTTCCACCCCTGGACGCTGGTCCCCGTCCTGCCGCTCGCCCTGCTCACGGTCGTCCTCGACCGGCACGGCGCCCGCCGCTGGCGCACCTTCCGGCTGGAGGCGCGGCGCCGGGCCGAACAGCAGGGCCGCCTGGAGCAGTACGGCATCACCGTCCCGGGCCGGGTCGCCGACCTCGCCGCCACCGGCGACGTCGTCGCCGGAGACCTCCCCGAACTCCGCGTCACCGTCGAGTTCACCACCGTCGACGGCACCCGCCGCACGGCCACGGTCACCGACGCCTTCCCGGCCCACGGGACCCCGCACCGGGGCGGCCCCGCCGAGGTCCGCTACGACCCCGCCGACCCGGAGAACACCCGCGTCTCCCTCACCGCCGCGGACCTCGGACCCGCGGCCCCCGCCCCGGCCGCGCTGGAGGTGGTCGCCGCTCTGGAACGCCTCACCGCGCTCCACCGCGACGGCGCCCTCGACACCGCCGAGTTCACCGCCGCCAAGGCCCGCCTGCTGGGACCCGGACTCAGCGCAGGGGCCAACGGGGGTCTATGACGGCCTCCGGGTCCTTGCCGCGGCGCAGCCAGGCCTGGAGGTCCTCGGCCCAGGCCCGGTGCCAGTCGATCTGCCGGGCGTGGAGTTCGGCGGTCGGAACGCCGCCGACCTGGGCGGGGTAGCGCTCGGCGAGGGCGACGGCGACCCGGACGGCGGCGAGGGCGTCGCTGCCGGCCTCGTGGGCGTCGGTCAGCTCGACCCCGTACACCTCGCAGACCCGCTGGAGGGTGCGGGAGCCCTTGCGGTACTTGTCCACGGCCCGGTCGATGACCAGCGCGTCGAGCACGGGCGCGACCGGCCCGCCGAGGCGCTCGGCGAGGACCGGCAGGCCGTGCCGGCGCAGCTCGGCGTCGAGCATCGACAGGTCGAACGGCGCGTTGAACGCCACCACCGGCCGCCCGTCGGCGAGCCGCTCGCACAGCGCCGCGGCTATCTCGTCCACCGCCTCCTTGGCCGGCCGCCCCTTGGCCCTGGCCAGGTCGTCACCGATCCCGTGGATCGCCGCCGCCTCGGCGGGGATCGGCACCCCCGGGTCGATCAGCCAGCCGGTGGCACCCAGCCGGCGGGCCCCGACGGTGTCCACGAGGGCGGCCGTGACGATGCGGTCCACGGCCGGGTCGGTGCCCGTGGTCTCCAGGTCGAAGCCGACCAGTGGCTGCTGCCACCAGCTCATAGGGTGTGTCCTTCCGTCCTCTGGGTCGAAGCAGCCCCTATCATCACCCGCCCCTCCGACAATCCGGCCGGTGGGGGCTCGACACCTACGCAACAGAGCCCCCACAGAACCATCCGATGGTCGTACTCGTCGTATGGATTCAGTATTCTCACGACTACACAGCGCATGTGCCGGAGGGCCTTCGCCAGGGGGGCGGCCCACGTCGGGCGCATGACTCGACTCAGGGGGAGACACACCTTGGCCGATGTCGCCATCAATCCGGGCGAACTGACTGCCTCCGCGAATGTCGCGGGCGCCCTTGCCCAGGAGTTCGCGAGTCCGGTCCAGACCGCACTGACCGTAACCACCACGGCGTCCGGGCAACTCGCAGGCTGGTCGATCGCGGGCGGCCTCCGACAGCTCGGGAACGGCTGGACGGCCCCGCTCGGTGCGCTCCGCCAGCGCCTGACGGACACCGCCGCAAACCTCCACGCCAACGCCGCCTCGCACTCGAACAACGAGCAGGCCGTCGCCGGGGCCTGGAATCAGGCCCAGGGGGCGAAATGAGCAGCACGTACGAGTTGCTGATGAAGTTCGATCCGCAGTGGCTGCGCGAGACGGCGAAGGGATGGAAGGCCCTCGCCCGAGCCTCGGAGGGCACGGGCAACCGCCATCGCAATCAAGTCAACGGCCCGCTGCACGCGCACTGGAAGGGCTCCGATGCAGACGCGGCAGTCCCGTTCATGGCCCGCACCGAACAGCAGTTGGACGTCGTCCGCATCGAGGCGGAGTCGGTCGCTCTCACCTTGAACACGGTCGCCGACCGGATGTACCAGGCACAAACGAACCTGACGAACGCCGTGCACCGTGCCCAGGACTCCGGTCTGGCGGTGTCGGTGGACGGCGTGGTGGCTCTGCCACCCGAGGAACCCGGTGACCGCAACGATCCGGACGCCCAGACCGCGCGCCGTACCCTGATGGGCCTCAGGGGCGAGATACAGACGCGAATCGACACCGCGCTGAAGGACGCGCAGCGGGCGAGCGACCAGGGCAATACGGCCTTGGGCCGGCTCGGCGCCGACATCCTCACCACCCAGCGGGCGAGCGGCGCCTTGGCGGAAACCCGTACCGATGCGGCGGACGTCATGAAGGACCTCGGCCTGTCCGACCCGTACATCCCTGACGGCAAGGCCCCGAAACAGAACGCCGAGTGGTGGACGGGCCTGTCCCCCGATCAGCAGGCGAGCTACCTCGCGCTGAACGCGGCGCAGATCGGAGGCATGGACGGCCTGCCGGCCACCGCCCGGGACGAGGCGAACCGCCTCGTCCTGGACCAGAAACTCGATGCCCTGCAGGCCGGCACCCCTGCCGCCTTCGGTCTCTCCCAGTCCGACTACGACAAGCGCAAGGCGGCACTCCAGACCATCAAGGACAAGCTGGCGGATTCCGCCAACGCCCAGGACGAGCAGCACCAGATGTTCCTCCTCGGCATCGAGCCCGAGAGGTACGGTGGCGACGGCCGGGCGATCGTCGCCACCGGCAACCCGGACAAGGCGACGCACACCGCTGTGTTTGTGCCGGGGACTGACACCGAACTCGCCGGCGTCCCGGGGCAGATCGACCGAATCCGGCAACTTCAGGGCTACGCGGCGAGATCCGCGGGCGCCGGCGAGACGGTGTCGGTGATCTCCTACCTCGGCTACGACCCGCCTGAAAGCATTCCCGAGGCGGCGAACCCCCGCCGAGGTATCGACGGTGCCGAGGACATGCGGCGATTCTCCGACGGACTCCGGGTCGCGCACGGCGAACCCAAGAGCCATGTGACCTACATCGCCCATAGCTACGGCAGCTACGCCGTCGGTGTCGCGGCCAGGGGTGGGGACGGACTTCACGCCGACGACATCGTCACTCTGGGCAGCCCCGGCATGGGCGTCGACCATGCGAAACAGCTGCAGATCGACCCCAGCCACGTATGGATCTCGGAAGCCGAGGACGACACCACCCGCTTCGCCGGTGGACTGACGCTGGGTCCCGGTCCACACACCATCGGATTCGGTGGCAACAATCTCCAGACCGATACGTCAGGTCACGGCGGGTACTGGGACGACGGGTCTCAGAGCGTCTGGAACCAGGGAAAGATCATCGCCGGAAAGCCACCGGAAGTGGAGCCCAAGGAGATCAACATCGGTGGGTTCATCCCGATCTGGCACTGACCCGTTCCCGGAGGGAACACCCATGACCCATCCGTCCACCCGCCGGTCCGACGGCGGCATCCGGTTGAGGCGCATCGTGGCGATCGCGCTGATGGCCGTGACCCTTGGAGCGTGCATGTCCAGCCCCGGTACCGGGAAGAACGATCCGCTGCCCGTGAAGTCCCGTCAAGAGGCCTTGGACTGGGCGCGTCAGCTCATGGCGCATGTGGCGCAGTCGGCCGGCATTGGGATCAACAGCGAGCCGGAGCAGGTTCTCTTCAATCCGTGTGTCGGAAGAAACGGGGAGTCGGCGCCCGACGACCGCTACACCCTCCTCTACAGCGTTCACAGTGACGTCCCTGGAACGGCGCGGCACAACGAGGTCGTTCGCAGCGCCCGGGACCTGCTGACCAAGGAGGGTCTGCGGATCAGCTCGTACCGGGAGGCGACGGACGCCGAGCCGTTCGCGGCACTCGGCGCCCGCCACCCCGAGAGCAGGTACTTCGCCACCGTCGACAGCACCGGTGACACGCGCATGGCCCTGGGTGTCACCACCCCGTGCCTGATGCCTCCGTCCGCCTCGCCGTCCGCCGGCTAGGACGTAGCCGGCGGTCGGCGCCGGACGGCGAGGCCGCCCCGTCTCCTGCACCTCCCCCGGGAGAGGTCAGGAGACGGGGCGGGAGTCGGCCCAGACGCCCTCGAACTCCTCGCGGTAGACCTCCAGGAGGCCGGCGTCCGTGCCGCCCGGCTGCTGGCCGGCGCCGCCGCGCAGGACCAGGGCGGGGGACTCCATGCCGCGGGCGCGGCGGAGGTAGGGCTGGACGACGCCGAGGTCGCGGGTCTGGCGGCGGCCGCCGGGGGCCGGGGCGGCGGACGGCACGCCCTCGACCAGGTAGGCGGTGAAGCGCGGGGTCTCGTCGAACACCCGGATCTCGAAGCCGCCCTGGTCGCGCAGCGCGGCGCGGACCCGGCGCACGTGCAGGATGTTCATCTGGATCGAGCGGCCCAGTTCGCCGCGGCCGAGGCCGAGTTCGCGCTCGCGGCGGCGGACGGCGCTGCTCGCGGGGTTGAGGAAGAGCAGCCGGACCCGGCAGCCGTCGGTGGCGAGCCGGACGAGGCGCTTGCCGGTGTAGTTCTGGCAGAGCATGCCGAGGCCGATGCCGAGCGCGTCCAGCCGCCGGGCGCCGTCGAGGAGGTCCTCGACCGGCAGGTCGCGCTGGAGGCGGACCCGGTCGGGGTGGACGGCGACGACGTCCGCGTAGCGGCCGGCGACCAGTGACTCGACGACGTCGGCGGGCACGGCGCCGGCGCCGCCGTCGAACAGGGCGAGCAGCCGGGCGGCGGCTCGTTCGGTCTGGGCGAGGACGGTCGCGGTGAGGACCCGGTTGCGGGAGACGACGTGCCGGGCGACCTCCAGCTCGTCGAGGGCCAGCTCGATCTCCCGGCGGTCCGCCAGGTACGGCTCGAAGCAGGGCCAGTGCTGGACCATCAGCTCGCGAAGCTGCGGCAGGGTTAGGAAGACCAGCGGGTCGTCGTCGGCCGGGTCGAGCAGGTAGCCCTTGCGCCGGCTGACCTCGCGCACGGCGCCGGCCCGGTGCGCCCACTCCTCGCCGGCCGGGCCGGCCGCGGCGGTGACCCAGTCCTCGCCGTGGGCGGGCGCGTAGATCGGGTGCAGCACCTCGTCGACGAGCGAGCGCAGCCGCTGTTCGACCAGGTTGAGCCAGACGTAGGCGCGCCCGGAGAGGCGGACCCGCTGGTAGGCGTCCTCCCACTCGGCGCCGGACCAGGCGAGCGCGGGGACGTCGACCGGTCCGCCCTGGGCCGGGACGAGCGATCGCCCGCCGGTCAGGGCGGGCCGCATGACCACCGTCGGTGCCTCGCTGCGGGCGCCGCCCCGGTCGGGGCCGCCGGGCCCACCGCCACGGCCGCCGGCGGGGAACACCATGCGCCACCTCACCTGGTTCCTGCTGGGAGCCGCCCGCGGCCGCTCGGAGCTGTCTGCCTGCCGTCCGGCCGCACGGCGCGCCGCCGGCACACCGGCGGTTCGCCGCCGGTTCGCCTGATGGACCGCCACGGGCCCCGGACGGCCGGACGATCAAGGGTACTGCCCGCCGCGAACCGCCCGCAGCCGGTTGGACCACGGCGCCGGCCCGCACCGGCCGGGCCCCGGCGGTCCGCCCCGACCGTCCCACCCGCCCCGCGCGGCACGGAAGACCCGGGACGGCGGCGTGACGCCCCCGGGACGCCGTGGGGACACCCGTTCGGGCGAACACGGTGCGTATGGCCCCGCCACCGGGGAAGGCGTCGGGGAGTATGCGGACTGTGCCGCGCCCGTGTGCCGTACGTCACAGCACCCGGCCGGCACGCCCGCGGTCCGGCCCGGATCATCGGACTGGCCGTCAGTTCTCGTTCAGCTCAAGGGAGTCGAGGAACCATGCAGGTCTGGCCAGGGACCCCCTACCCGCTCGGTGCCACCTTCGACGGGGCCGGCACCAACTTCGCGGTGTTCTCGGAGAGCGCCGACCGGATCGAGCTCTGCCTGCTCGACGAGGACGGCTCGGAGACGGCCGTCGAGCTGCGCGAGACCGACGCCTTCGTCCGGCACGCCTACCTCCCCGGCGTCCAGCCGGGCCAGCGCTACGGCTTCCGCGTCCACGGCCCGTACAACCCGGGCCTCGGCCAGCGGCACAACAGCGCCAAACTGCTGCTGGACCCGTACGCCAAGGCGATGAGCGGCCACATCGACTGGGACGAGTCCGTCTACGGCTACCACTTCGGCGCCCCCGAGCGCCGCAACGACCTCGACTCCGCCCCGCACACCATGCACTCGGTGGTGATCAACCCGTACTTCGACTGGGGCACCGACCGCCCGCCGCGCACCGACTACCACCGCACGGTGCTCTACGAGGCCCATGTGAAGGGCCTGACCAAGCTGCACCCGGGCATCCCCGAGGAGATCCGCGGCACCTACGCGGGCGTCGCCCACCCCGCCGTCATCGAGCACCTCGCCAAGCTCGGGGTCACCGCGATCGAGCTGATGCCGGTGCACCAGTTCGTCCGCGACCACCGGCTGCGGGACCTCGGCCTGGCCAACTACTGGGGCTACAACACCGTCGGCTTCTTCGCCCCGCACTCCTCCTACTCCTCCACCGGCGACCGCGGCCAGCAGGTGCAGGAGTTCAAGTCGATGGTGAAGGCGCTGCACGCGGCCGGCATCGAGGTCATCCTCGACGTCGTCTACAACCACACCGCCGAGGGCAACCACCTGGGTCCCACGCTCTCGCTGCGCGGCCTGGACAACGTGTCGTACTACCGGCTGGCCCGCGACCAGCGGTTCTACGAGGACACCACCGGCACCGGCAACAGCCTGCTGATGCGCAGCCCGCACGTGCTCCAGCTGATCATGGACTCGCTGCGCTACTGGGTCACCGAGATGCACGTGGACGGCTTCCGCTTCGACCTCGCCGCCACCCTCGCCCGGCAGTTCCACGAGGTGGACCGGCTCTCCTCGTTCTTCGACCTCGTCCAGCAGGACCCGGTGGTCTCCCAGGCCAAGCTGATCGCCGAGCCCTGGGACCTCGGCGAGGGGGGCTACCAGGTCGGCAACTTCCCGCCGCTGTGGACGGAGTGGAACGGCATGTACCGCGACACCGTCCGCGACCTGTGGCGCGGCGAGAACGCCACCCTCGCCGAGTTCGGCTCCCGGCTCACCGGCTCCTCCGACCTCTACCAGGACGACGGCCGCCGCCCGATCGCCTCGATCAACTTCGTCACCTGCCACGACGGCTTCACCCTGCGCGACCTGGTCTCCTACAACGAGAAGCACAACGAGGCCAACGGCGAGGGCAGCCGGGACGGCGAGTCCTTCAACCGCTCCTGGAACTGCGGCGCCGAGGGCCCCACCGACGACCCGGCCGTCGAGGAGCTGCGGGCCCGCCAGCAGCGCAATTTCCTCGCCACCCTGATGCTCTCGCAGGGCGTGCCGATGCTCTCCCACGGCGACGAGTTCGGCCGCACCCAGCAGGGCAACAACAACGCCTACTGCCAGGACAACGAGCTCACCTGGGTGCACTGGCCGGACGGCGACGGGCCGGACGGCGACGGAGCGCGGACCCGGCTGCTGGAGTTCACCCAGGGGATGGTCTGGCTGCGCCGCGACCACCCGGTGTTCCGGCGCCGCCGCTTCTTCCACGGCCGCCCCGTCCCGGGCCGGCCCGCCGGGGAGGGCGGGGCCGGCGGCGAGTACGAGGACCTCACCGACATCGCCTGGTTCACCCCCGCCGGGGAGGAGATGACCAAGCGCAACTGGGGCGCCAGCTACGCGAAGTCGCTCACCGTGTTCCTGAACGGCTACGCCATCTCGGAGCCGGACCGGCGCGGCGGGCGGATCGTCGACGACTCCTTCCTGCTGATGTTCAACGCGCACTTCGAGCCGCTGGAGTTCACCGTGCCGGCCGGGCACGGGCAGGAGTGGCAGGTGGTGGTGGACACCGCCCGGCCGCAGCCGCCCGCGCCCGGCTCCGGGGCCCGGGTCAAGGCCGGGGACACCCTCTGGCTCACCGACCGCTCGCTGATGGTGCTGCAACGGCCCGCGTGAGATTCCCCCCGCGGCCCTTGCGCACCGGCCGTCGCGCGGGTCACGGTGGTCCCCGGAAGAACCGGGACCGGGGACCGAGGGGGCGGCCGGCATGGCGGGCGATCGTCCGAGCGCGACGGAGTTCCTCCTGGGGACGCTGCTCGCCGTCCCCGGCCGGATCGCGGACGCCACGGTCCGGCGCCCGCCCCCGTACCGGCGGCTGCTGGCGCGCACCCGCACCCCGGAGGCGCAGGCCGCCCGGGCCGCCGAGCACGCCGTGGTCGGGGGCCTGATCGAGCGGCTCGGCGCGGTCGACGGGGTGACCCACCTGGTGACCCAGGTGGACGACCGGCGGCTCGCTCCGGGGCTCGGGCTCGACCCCGCCCGCCGCCTGGAGCTGGTCTGCCAGCTCGCCGCGACCGCCTACTTCGCCGCCGGACCGGACGTCCCGGAGCTGCTGCGCCGGATCGAGGCGGTCGGCGTCGCCGACTGGGGCGGCGGCCTGTTCCACGACCCCCGCAAGCCGCACCCGCCCGGCTCGGTCGCCGACGCGCTGGCGTACTACCGGCACGGCGGCCGCCACCCGGACGGCTCCCCGAGGGACAGCCCCCGGCTGTACGCGTCGGGAGCGACCCTGCTCTGGGACGAGCCGGGCGGGCGGCCGCTCCCCGAGCCGACCCCGACGATGTTCAACAGCACGTTCTCCCAGTACGCGGACGACCCGGGCGCCGCCGCCCTGGTCGCGGCCGCCCGCGCCGAGCACGGCCTGATCCTGCGCCTGAGCACCTCCGGGGCCGGCGGTCCGCAGCGTCCGGGCTACTTCACGGTGCCGCGCGGCCGACGGCGCCGGGGCCGCTGAGCCGGCGGTGCCGGGGCCACTGAGCCGGGGCCGCCGGGCGGCCCACGACACCTCCCGCTCACCTGTTCGGGCCAGCAACGGGTCTTGCCCCCGCGCGCCGCCGGGTAGGCATGGAGGCATGACCCACGCCGCCGAGCCCGCGCAGCCACGCCCGGCCGCCTCCGTCCCGTCGTTCGACCCCGCCCGCCGCCCGGCCACCGCCCGGGCCGTCCTCCCGGCCTCCGTGCCCTCCGCCTCCTACCGGCTCCAGCTCCAGCCCGGCTTCACCCTGCGCGACGCCACCGCCGCCGTCCCCTACCTGGCCGCCCTCGGCGTCTCCCACCTGCACCTGTCCCCGCTGCTCGAACCCGTGCCCGGCTCCGCCCACGGCTACGACACCGTCGACCACGGCCGGATCGCCGAGCAGCTCGGCGGCGAGCCGGCGCTGCGCGCGCTGGCCGCCGAGGCGCACCGGCACGGCCTGCGGCTGATCGCCGACGTGGTGCCCAACCACATGGCCGTGCCCGCGCCCGAGCACCTCAACCGGCCGCTCTGGCAGGTGCTGCGCGACGGCCCCGACTCGCCGTACGCCCGCTGGTTCGACATCGACTGGCAGGCCCTGCCCGGCCCGCCGGACGCCCCCGGACGCGGGCGGGTGCTGCTGCCGCTGCTCGGCGACCGGCTCGGCGCCGTCCTCGACCAGCTCGCCGTCGACGGCGACACGCTGCGCTACCACGACCACGTCCTGCCGCTGCGCCCCGGCACCGGGCACCTCCCGCTGCCCGAACTGCTCGCCCGGCAGTGGTACCGCCTCGCGTGGTGGCGGCTGGCCCGCACCGAGCTGAACTACCGGCGGTTCTTCACCGTCAACGAGCTGATCGCGGTCCGGGTCGAGGACCCGGAGGTGTTCGAGGCCACCCATGGCCTCCTGCTGCGGCTGCACCGCGAGGGCGTGCTGGACGGCTTCCGGATCGACCACCCCGACGGGCTCGCCGACCCGCGCGGCTACCTGGAGCGGCTCGCCGGGGCCACCGGCGGGACGTACACGGTCGTCGAGAAGATCCTCACCGGCGAGGAGCGGCTGCCCGCCGACTGGCCGTGCTTCGGCACCACCGGGTACGACGCGCTGCGCCGGATCGACGGGGTGCTCACCGACCACGCGGGCGCCTGCCGGCTGGCCGGGGCGTACGAGGCGTTCCTCACCGGCGCTCCCCCGGGCGGCGAACCCTGCGCCGACCCGCACCCGGCGCAGGCCGCCGCCCGGCGCGGGCGGGCCGACATGACCGCGCCCGAGGGCGAGCTGGCCGCCGAGGTGGAGCGGCTGGTCCGGCTCGCCGTCCGGCTCGGCGCCGCCGACCCCGCGCACGCCGACCACCCGCCGTGGCGGCTGCGCGCCGCGCTGCGCCGCCAGCTCACCGGCTACCCCGCGTACCGGCCCTACCCCCGCCCCGGGGAGCCGCTGCCGGAGGTCTCCGCCGCGCAGTTGCGCGCGGCGCTCGCCGCCGACGACGCACCCGCCGACGCCACCGACCGGTTCGTCGCCGCCCTCGCGGCGGGCGGGCTCGGGCGCGGGCCCGAGCAGGACGAGTTCGCCGTCCGCTTCGCCCAGACCGCCGCCGCGGTCGCCGCCAAGGGCGTCGAGGACACCGCGTTCTACCGCTGGAACGCGCTGCTGAGCCTGAACGAGGTCGGCGGCGAGCCCGCCCGGCCCGGGCTGCGGCCCGAGGACTTCCACGCCTGGTGCCACTACATCGAGCGGCACTGGCCGCACACCATGACGGCGCTCTCCACCCACGACACCAAGCGCAGCGCCGACGCCCGCGCCCGGCTCGCCGTCCTGGCCGAGCAGCCCGGGACCTGGGCCGCCGAGGCCGCCGCCTGGTCCACCGCGGCCGGGCCCGGCCCGGGGCCCGCCGCCCGCTTCGACCCCGACAGCGACTGGCTGCTCTGGCAGACCCTCGTCGCCGCCTGGCCGGCCACCCCCGAACGGCTGGTCGCCGCCGTGCTCAAGGCCGCCCGGGAGGCCAAGGTCCACACCTCCTGGACGAGGCAGGACGTCCGCTTCGAACGCGCCCTCGCCGACCGCGTCCACGCCGTCTTCGGCAACCCCGGGCTGCTCCCCCGGATCGAGGGGTACGTCGCCGCGCTCGCCCCGTACGCGCGCTCCAACACGCTGGCCGCCGCGCTGCTGCACCTCACCGTGCCCGGCGTGCCGGACCTCTACCAGGGCAGCGAGGAACCGCTGTACACCCTGGTCGACCCGGACAACCGGCGCGCCGTCGACCTCGGGGCGCTGGCCGTGCGGCTCACCGACTCGGCGGCGGCCCGCCCGGGCGACCTCGCCCGCGAGAAGCTGCACCTCACCACGACCGCCCTGCACCTGCGCCGCGCCCATCCGCTGGGCGCCCACCGGCCGCTCACCGCCGTCGGCCCGGCCGCCGACCACCTGCTCGCCTTCGGGCGCGGCCCGGAGGTGCTCACCGTCGCCACCCGCCTGCCGTACGGGCTCGCCCGCGACGGCGGCTGGCGCGGCACCGAACTGCACCTGCCCGACGGGGGCGAGTGGACCGATTCCCTGACTTTGCGTCAATTCACTGACGGTCCCGTTCTGTTGAAGGACCTCCTGGCCGACCTGCCGGTGGCGCTGCTGACCAGAAGGGGTTCGGCATGAGGTACGAGGTCTGGGCGCCGTACGCCGCCGAGCGGGTCGAGGTGGCCGTCGACGGCGCCCGCCACCCGCTGGACCGGGACGGGACCCGCGCCGGGTGGTGGCACGGCGAGGCACCCGCCGGGGACTACGCGTTCACGCTGGACGGCGGCCGGCCGCTGCCCGACCCCCGCTCGCCCCGGCAGCCGCACGGGCCCGACGGTCCCAGCCGCGCCGTCGACCACGCCGCGTTCAACTGGTCGCACAGCGGCTGGCGCGGCCGCCCGCTCGCCGGCGCCGTGCTGTACGAGCTGCACATCGGCACCTTCACCGCCGCCGGCACCTTCGACGCGGCGGCCGAACGCCTGGACCACCTGGTCGAGCTGGGCGTCGACTTCGTCGAGCTGATGCCGGTCTGCCCGTTCCCCGGCAAGCACGGCTGGGGGTACGACGGCGTGTCGCTCTGGGCCGTGCACGAGCCCTACGGCGGGCCGGAGGGCCTCAAGCGCTTCATCGACGCCGCGCACCGCAAGGGCCTCGGCGTCGTCCTCGACGTGGTGCACAACCACCTCGGCCCGGCCGGCAACCACCTGCCGCAGTTCGGCCCGTACTTCACCGACCGCCACCACACCCCGTGGGGCTCGGCCGTCAACCTGGACGCGCCGGGCTCCGACGAGGTGCGCGCCTACCTGATCGGCAGCGCGCTCGCCTGGCTGCGCGACTACCGGATCGACGGCCTGCGGCTGGACGCCGTGCACGCCCTCGCCGACGACCGAGCCGTGCACTTCCTGGAGGAACTCGCTCACGAGGTCGACCGGTTGGCGGTGGCCGCCAACCGCCCGCTGTTCCTGGTCGCCGAGTCCGACCTCAACGACCCGCGCACCACCACCCCGCGCGAGGCCGGCGGGCAGGGGATCGCCGCGCAGTGGAGCGACGACTTCCACCACGCCCTGCACTGCGCCCTCACCGGCGAATCCCAGGGCTACTACGCCGACTTCGCCGCCGCCCCGCTCGCCGCCGTCGCCAAGGCCCTGACCCGGGGCTACTTCCACGACGGCACCTGGTCCTCGTTCCGCGGCCGCCACCACGGCCGGCCGTTCCCGCCGGCGCACGGCGAGCGCCTGCTCGGCTACCTCCAGACCCACGACCAGATCGGCAACCGGGCGCTCGGCGACCGGATCTCCACCAGCCTCCCCCCCGGCCGGCTGGCCTGCGGCGCCGCGCTGGTGCTCACCTCGCCGTTCACCCCGATGCTGTTCATGGGCGAGGAGTGGGGCGCGGCCACGCCCTGGCAGTACTTCACCGACCACACCGACCCCAACCTCGCCGAGGCCGTCCGCCGGGGCCGGCGGCGGGAGTTCACCGAGCACGGCTGGTCGGCGGACGCGGTGCCGGACCCGCAGGAGCCGGCCACCGTGCTGCGCTCCGTCCTCGACTGGACCGAGCCGCGGCGCGCCCCGCACGCCGGACTGCTCGACTGGTACCGGGAGTTGATCCGGCTGCGGAGGACCTGCCCGGAGCTCTCGGACCCCTGCCTGGCGGCGGTGCGGGTCGACACCGACGAGGCAGCCGGGTGGCTGGTGGTGCACCGCGGGCGCTACCGGGTGGCGGTCAACCTCGGCACGGGGGCCGCGGTGCTGCCGCCGGCCGGGGAGGTGGTGGCGGCCTTCGGGGGGCACGGGGCCGCCGAAGGCGGGTTCACCCTGGAACCCGACTCCGTTGCGATTCTTCGTACTTGACCGGCCGCTACCAGACGAAGTCGCCGATCCGGTCGCGCAGCCCGTGGGCGTCCAGGCCGTAGGCGGCCAGGTGCTCCGGGACCGACCCGTACTGCCGGTGCTCGTCGCGCGGCACCCCGAGGGCCAGCAGCCGGTGCGGGCGGTCGGCGAGCGCCCGGTGCGCCTCGTTGGCGGAGGTTCCGGCCAGGTACGGCTCGACCAGCACCACGTCCGTGCTCCGTTCGGTGGCGGCCCGCAGCGCGGCCTCGTCGAAGGGGCGGACGGTGGCCGCGTACAGCACGGTGACGTCCAGGTTCTCGGTGGCGGCGAGCACGGCGTCCAGCATCGGGCCGACCGCGACCACGGTGCCCCGGGTGCCGCGGCGGACGACGGTGAACCGGCCCGGCTCGATGGCGGTGGCGTGCCCGTTGCCGTGGTCGGAGAGCCGGACGTACACCTTGCGGTCGCCGTCGGCCACCGCGTGGCGCAGCAGTTGCTCCGCCTCGTCGGCGTGGCCGGGCACGTGCACCGTCCAGTCGGGCAGCGTGTCCAGCAGCGCGACGTCGCCCGGCGCCATGTGGGTGCGGCCGCCGGCCGGCCAGTCGTAGGAGCCGGCCGCGCTCACCAGGACGGCGCCGACGCCCTGGTGGCCGAGGTCCAGTTTCACCTGCTCGAAGGGGCGCTCGACGAGGAAGCTGGCGAAGGTGTGGGCGATCGGGCGCAGCCCGGTGAAGGCCAGTCCGGCGGCGGTGCCGATCAGCAGCTGCTCGCGGATGCCGACGTTGATCACCCGGTCCGGGTGCCTCCCGGCGGCCGGGTCGAAGCCCGCGGCGCTGATGTCGGCCAGGACGACGGCGAGGCGCGGGTCCTCGTCCAGCAGGCGGGAGGTGGTCTCGATGAAGCGCTCGCGCATGGTGTCCACGGTTCTGGGTCCTCTCTTCGGGTCAGGAGTTCTTCGGCTCGACGCGGGCCACCACGACCCGCGGCCGGCCCGGGTGTTCGGCGGTGTACGCCGCGTACAGCGCTTCGTGGTCGCGGCCGTCCACCGTCTCCACCGACCAGCCCTCGGTGGCGAAGCGCGCGGCGATGCCGCCCCGCCAGCCGTGGGTGGCGGAGGAGTTGTCGATCACCAGGGCGTGCAGCCGGTCCAGTCCGGCGGCGCCGGCGAAGGCCACCGCCTCGTGGTTGGAGCCCTCGTCGAACTCGGCGTCCCCGATCAGCACCCAGACCGCCGGACGGGTGAGCCCCTGGGCGCGCAGGCCGAGCGCGGTGCCGACCGCGATCGGCAGGCCGTGGCCGAGCGAGCCGGAGCTGATCTCCACGCCGGGGATCAGCAGCCGGTCCGGGTGGTGGCCGAGCGGCGAGTCGTAGGCGCCGAAGCTCGGCAGCACCGCCGGGTCGATGAAGCCCTTGGCGGCGAGGACGGCGTAGTAGGCCATCGGGCCGTGGCCCTTGGAGAGCAGGAAGCGGTCCCGGTCCTGCTCGTCCACGGTCTCCGGGGCCACCCGCAGGACGCGGTCGTACAGCACCCACAGCGCGTCGAGGGTGGAGGTGGCGGCCGGACCGTGCTTCTCGTCGCCGGTCATCAGGGCCATCAGGCCCGGCAGCTCGGCGAAGCCGAGGAGGGGGGCGGGGGTGCGGTTCGTCATGCCCACGATGCTGCTACTTGAAGTCGGCTTCAAGTCAAGCGCTACAGTGGCTCCATGAGCGCCCACGGTCCCAGCAGGCACGACCTCCTCACCATCGGCCAGCTCTCCGACCGCAGCGGCCTCGCTGCCTCGGCGCTGCGGTACTACGAGAAGCTGGGGCTGATCCACGCCACCCGCACCACCGGCAACCAGCGCCGCTACACCCGCGGCATGCTGCGCCGGATCGCCTTCGTCCGGGCCGCCCAGCGGGTCGGCCTGTCGCTGGACGAGGCCAAGGTCGCCCTGGACCGCCTCCCCGAGCACCGGGCGCCCAGCGGCGCGGAGTGGGACGGCGTGGCGCAGTCCTGGCAGAGCCGGATCGACGAGCAGATCGCCGAACTGGAGCGGCTGAAGGCCAAGCTCACCGGCTGCATCGGCTGCGGCTGCCTCTCCCTCACCCGCTGCGGCCTCTACAACGCCGGCGACCGCGCCGGCGCCGCCGGCCCGGGCGCCCGCTACCTCCTCACCCGTGACCCCGCCACCGGCCCGGAGCCGACGGGCGACGGCTTCACGGAGTGACCGGTCCCGTGGACGCGATCTCCACGTCACGGTGACGGAGGCCGAGGAAGCCGTCCTCCGGGCGCACCTGGCCGCCGCCGGGCGCCGGTGGACGCACCGCGTCGGCGCACGGGGGGCATCCGCCGCAGGCGCAGCTGAAGACCCCCGGCACTCCTTCCTCGCCGCCGTCCGCAACAGCGGAATCCCCGCCCGGGCTCAACGCCGGAACGGCCACGCGTGTGCTCAGTGCCCGGCAACCAGCTTGACCAGGACGACCACCAGGCCGACCGCGAGGTCCAGCAGACCCGCGACCACCGCGGCGCTCCAGCCTCCGCCCATCCGCAGGCCGGCGACACAGCCCCAGACGAACAGCGACGCTGCGCTCAGCCAGGCGGAGCCGTAGAGCGCGGTGGTCAGCTCCATGGCTCCCAGGGCGGAGAGCCCGATCAGCAGCAGCGGGCCGACGGCCGCGGCGAGCAGCGGGCTGCTGACGTAGAACAACCGCCGCAGTTCGGCCCCGCGTGCGGAGGCCTTGAAGACCACTCTGTGGGCCTGCTGATCGGCGACGACCGTCGCGAGCCACAGCCCCAGCGCGGACGCGGCGACGGCGACCGCTGCCGACGCGCCGGACTGGTGCTCGGCCTGGGCGAGTCCCAGGGCCACCGCCATCACGGTCAACGTGGCGTAGACGCGTTCCTTGAGGCGCTCGGCGGCCACCATCGGGGACACCGCCCCGCGAGTCGACTCGCCCCCACTCTCATCGGCCATGGGGTCGACCGTACGGCCGGCAGCGCCGGCGGCCGGGCAGGCGCCACCGGCGGCCGGGCCTGACTCACTCGTGGCCGCCGCCCCGGGC
>NZ_JBHVER010000178.1:0-17493 GCF_042802195.1 Kitasatospora sp. NPDC057500
GGGTCAAGCACGGTATGCGCACCGACCCCCCGCCCCACCCCTCCGCCGAGGACGAGGCCCTCGCCGGCCTGAGCCGCCGCCTCGTCCACGAGGCCGTCGCCGCCCTGCCCGGCCGCTGCCCGCGGCTGATCGCCGCCCTCGCCGAGGACCCGCCGCCGACCTACCGCGAACTCGCCCACCGCCTCGGCATGCCGCGCGGCTCCATCGGCCCCACCCGCGCCCGCTGCCTCGCCTGCCTGCGCGTCCTGCTGCGCACCGAGCGCCGAGCCTGACCACCCGGCCGCGCCGGGCGTGACCCTCGCCACGTCCGGCGGCCGTGAGGTTGAGAGCAGCTGACACGGGGGTAAGGCGCTGGCGAACGCCGCTCTTGACGGTGACGCGCCCGCCCCGATACTGACCCGTGGGCGCGCCGCCGCCGGCACGGCCCCACAGGGCCGCGCGGGCCGGTACGTTCGTGCGCCACCCCGGTCTGGGCGGATCCCCGGCCGGGACAACACCTCCGGCAGGCAACCCGGTGCGACACCCTCACTCCGCGCGCCGGCACAAGGATGGGGAGGCCCCCGCACATGGGCATGAGCGTCATCATTTCCACCGCCGACACGAACGACGCGGAGCAGATCCTCAAGCTCCAGTACCTCGGCTACCAGAGCGAGGCCGAACTCTACGGGGACTGGGCGATCGAGCCGCTGACCCAGTCCCTGGAGAGCCTGCACGCCGAACTGACCGAGCAGCACGTCCTGGTCGCCCGCCTCGGCGAGGAGATCGTCGGCACCGTCCGCGGCCGGGTCGGCCCCGACGGCGTCGGCCGGATAGGGCGACTGGTCGTCCACCCGCGCATGCAGCGCCACGGCCTCGGCGGCCGTCTGCTGGAGGCCCTCGAACAGCGCCTCGCCGAGGACGGCGCGGTGAGCTCCTACCAGCTCTTCACCGGCCACCGAAGCCTCGGCAACCTGCGCCTCTACACCCGCCGGGGCTACCGGCAGACCGCCGTCGAGCAGGTCACCGGCCGGATCGCCCTGGTGCACCTGGAGAAGCCCGCCGCGGCACCGCTCGCCGCCACCGCCTGACCGCCCCGGTCCGCACCGGTCCGCACCGGCGCCGCCACCATCCGGACCCCCGGTGGCGGCGCCGGGCCGCATCGCCGCAGGCCGCCGCCCCGAGTGTCCGCATTGCGGACAGCCCTGCCGAATAATTGGGCGTACCCCGGCCCATCTGTTTTACTGGCTCCCATGACTGCGACGACGAAATGGACCCCCACCGGCACACTGCCGGCAGGTGAGCGTGCCATGTGCCGTCGAATGTGTCACCGCTGAGGGCCACCGCCCCCGGCACCCGCCTGAGAGTGCCTCCCCTCGCGCCCCGAAGCGAGAAGCCCGGCGCCGCTCCCGTCCGTGCGAGCGCGCCCGTCCTGCCGCACCCCTTCCTCCCGCCTGTCCGCACGCCCGCGGACAACGGTGACTCGTAAGGGCCACGCCGTCGCGCGGCCCGGCCGCCCAGCGGCGACGATCAAGGGGTGGCAGGCCCGGATCCCCCGGACGCGATGCCGTCCACATCGCCGACCGCACCCCGGCGCGGCGGCCGCACGCCGTCCGTCCCCGACCCACGGAAGCAGCTGTGATCACCACCACGGACCTCACCAAGGTCTACCGCTCACGCGGCCGCGAGGTGACCGCCCTCGCGGGCGTCGACCTCCACGTCCGCCCCGGCGAGGTCTACGGAGTCGTCGGCACCAGCGGCGCCGGCAAGTCCACCCTCATCCGCTGCGTCAACATGCTGGAGCGCCCCAGCTCCGGCACCGTCACCGTGGACGGGGTCGAACTCACCGCCCTCGCCGGCGGCGAGAACCGGGCCGGCAAGGAACTGCGCGAGGCCCGCCGCCGGATCGGCATGGTCTTCCAGCACTTCAACCTGCTCGCCTCCCGGACCGTCCAGCAGAACGTCGAACTCCCGCTGGAGATCATCGGGCTGGACCGCACCGAACGCCGCCGCAAGGCCGCCGAACTCCTCGACCTCGTCGGCCTCGCCGACAAGGCCCGCAGCTACCCCGGCCAGCTCTCCGGCGGCCAGAAGCAGCGCGTCGGCATCGCCCGCGCCCTCGCCGGCGACCCCAAGGTGCTGCTCTCCGACGAGGCCACCTCCGCGCTCGACCCCGAGACCACCCGCTCCATCCTCAAGCTGCTGCGCGAGCTCAACCAGCAGCTCGGCCTCACCGTCCTGCTGATCACCCACGAGATGGACGTCATCAAGTCCGTCTGCGACTCCGCCGCCCTGATGCGCGGCGGCCGGGTCGTCGAGTCCGGCGCGCTCACCGACCTGCTCGCCGTGCCCGACTCCGAGCTCGCCCGCGAACTCTTCCCGCTCGGCGAGTTCGGCACCGGCCACCCCGGCGCCACCGTGCTGGAGATCACCTTCCAGGGCGACACCCCCGCCCAGCCCTTCGTCTCCCAGCTCGCCCGCACCTACCAGATCGACATCAACATCCTCGGCGCCGCCGTCGAGACCATCGCCGGCCGCATGGTCGGCCGGATGCGGGTCGAACTGCCCGGCAGCCACCAGGACAACGTGGTGCCCATCGGCTTCCTGCGCGAGCAGGGCCTCCAGGTCGACGTCCTCGACACCACCCTCACCGCGACGACGAAGGGAGCGGACGCGTGACCTGGGACCAGATGCAGGAACTGATGTGGCCCGCCACCTGGGAGACCCTCCAGATGGTCGGCGTCGCCACCGTCGGCACCGTCCTGCTCGGACTGCCGCTCGGCGTGCTGCTGGTGGTCACCGACAAGGGCGGCCTGCTGCAGAACCGGCCCGTCAACAAGGTGCTCGGCGCCGTCGTCAACATCGCCCGCTCGGTGCCGTTCATCATCCTGATGATCGCCCTGATCTCCTTCACCCGCTGGCTGGTCGGCACCTCCATCGGCTGGCAGGCCGCGACCGTGCCGCTCACCATCGGCGCGATCCCCTTCTTCGCCCGCCTCGTCGAGACCTCCGTGCGCGAGGTCGACCGCGGCCTGGTCGAGGCCGTCCAGGCGATGGGCGGCTCCACCTGGACCATCGTGCGCAAGACGCTGATCCCCGAGGCCCTGCCCGGCCTGGTCGCCTCCGTCACCACCACGATCATCACGCTGATCAGCTACTCCGCCATGGCCGGCGCGGTCGGCGGCGGCGGCCTCGGCACCCTCGCCATCAACTACGGCTACTTCCGCTTCGAGACCGCCTTCATGTGGATCATCGTCGCCGAACTGGTGATCATCGTCACCATCGTGCAGCTGCTCGGCGACTGGGCCGTCCGCTCCCTCGCCCACCGCGGCCGCGCCGGCGGCTGGACCCGCCTGCTCGGCCCGCGCGGCCGCGTCCCCGCCGCCCCGGCCGCCCCCGACGACGACCTCGTCGCCCCCTAGACCACCCGGAGTCCGACCCGGACCCGGCTCCCCGTACCACGTGGAAAGGCACTTTTCGTGCGCAACGCCCTGAAGTTCACCAGCGTCCTCGCCACCGCCGGCATCGCCCTCTCCCTCGCCGCCTGCGGCAGCAACGGCGACTCGAAGTCCTCCTCGGACCCGAACGCGCCGCTCACCGTCGTCGCCAGCCCCACCCCGCACGGGCAGATCCTCAAGTACGTCAAGGACAACCTCGCGGACAAGGCCGGCCTCAAGCTCACCATCAAGGAGGTCACCGACTACGTGACCCCCAACACGGCGGTGCAGGACGGCTCGGCAGACGCCAACTACTTCCAGCACGTGCCGTACCTGGAGGACTTCAACAAGAAGCACGGCAGCCAGATCGTCTCCGTCGAGACGGTCCACCTGGAGCCCCTCGGCCTCTACTCCAAGAAGGCCAAGGCCGTCGGCGACCTCAAGGACGGCGCCACCGTCGGCCTGCCCAACGACGCCACCAACGAGGGCCGCGCGCTCAAGCTCCTCGCCGACAACAACCTCATCACCCTCAAGGACGGCGTCGGCACCGCCGCCACCCCCGCCGACGTCACCGGCAACCCGAAGAACCTCAAGTGGAAGGAGCTGGAGGCCGCCCAGCTGCCCCGCTCCATCGACGACCTCGACGCCGCCGTCATCAACGGCAACTACGCCATCGACGCCGGCCTCAAGCCCACCAGCGACTCGCTGATCCTGGAGAAGGCCGAGGGCAACCCCTACGCCAACATCCTCGCGGTCAAGCAGGGCAAGGAGAACGACCCCCGGGTCAAGAAGCTCGCCGAGCTGCTCCACTCGCCCGAGGTCAAGAAGTACATCGACGACACCTTCCAGGGCGCCGTCATCCCGGCGTTCTGATCCGCGCCGACCGCACCGCCGACCCGTCCCGCCGGACACCACCGGGCCCCCGCCGCAACCAGGCGGGGGCCCGGTCGGGCAGTATGCACCAGTGACGGTCCGACAGACCCACATCTGACGTACCGTCGTCCGGTCCGTGCACCGCGTGACAACCCGGCACCGGCGAGGCGTACGGTGTGTCCACGACCCGGCGAGGAGAGACGGCATGGCAGCGAGCTTCCCCGAGACCGCCATCAGCACCGAACGGCTGCTGCTGCGCCCGCTTGCGGAGGACGACGCCCCCGGACTGGCCGCCATGACGGCCGACGAACTCGTCCTGGCCTGGACCGACCTGCCCCACCCCTTCACCGAGGCCCACGCCGTCGAACTGGCCCGCACCCTCGCCCCCGCCCACCGCGCCGCCGGCCACGGCATCGTCCTCGCCGTCACCGAACACCTCACCCAGCGCCTCGTCGGCCTCGTCGAACTCCGCAACACCGACTGGCGGCTGCGCTCCACCGAGATCGCCTTCATCACCGCCGCCTGGGCCCGCGGCGAGGGCTACGCCCCCGAAGCCGTCCTCGGCGTCGCCCAGTGGCTCTTCGAGGACCGCGGCTTCCAGCGCCTCGAACTGCGCACCGCCGCCGGCAACACCGCCGCCCAGCAGGTCGCCCAGAAGATCGGCGGCATCAGCGAGGGCGTGCTGCGCAGCGCCTGGATAGTGCGCGACGAATCCGGCGGGGCCACCGAGGACGGCCGCAGCGACCTCATCCTCTGGAGCCTGCTGCCCGAGGACCTCGAAACCCCCGAGGCCCCCGCCCCCGCCTGGGCCGGCGACCGCTACGTCCTGCGCGACTGAACCGGCGGACCGGCGTCCCGGCGCATGCCCCGGTCGTCTGCCGTCCGCCGTCTGCCTCCGGCCGCCCGCCGCACGCCTCGCCGGGCACGGCTGTGCGAGATGTCCGCGCCGAGGGGATCACACCCGGTAGCCTCTGACGGGCGCCGGTGTGCGGCGTCCGTCGGCGCACGAATGGCGAGGGGGACGGCCGCAGATGGCTGACCGGATCACGGTCATCGGGTGGGACGGCACACCACTCACCGAGGCCGCCGCCGCGGCCCTCGCCGCGGCCACCCTGGTGGCCGGCGCCCCCTACCAGCTCAAAGCCCTCCCGGTACCGGCCGGCGCCGAACGCATCGCCCTCGGCAGCATCCAGCTCGCCGCCCGCCGGATCGCCGAACACCGCGGCGCCGCCGTCGTCATCGCCGAGGGCGACCCCGGCTTCTTCGGCGTCGTCCGCACCCTTCGCCGCCCCGAGTACGGCCTCGAACTCGAAGTCCTGCCCGCCGTCTCCTCCGTCGCCGCCGCCTTCGCCCGGGCCGGCATGCCCTGGGAGGACGCCCAGGTCGTCAGCGCCCACGGCGGCCGGCTGCGCCGCGCCGCCAACATCTGCCGCGCCCACCCCAAGGTCGCCGTCCTCACCGCCGCCGGCGCCGGACCCAGCGAACTCGCCCTCATGCTCCACGGCGTCCACCGCACCTTCGTCGTCTGCGAGGCCCTCGGCACCCCCGACGAGGACGTCACCGTCCTCACCTCCGACCGCGTCGCCGACCACATCTGGCGCGACCCCAGCGTCGTCCTGGTGATCGGCGGCAGCAGCGCCGGCGGCCCCGGTGGCGGACCCCGGAGCGGCGGCGCCGCCGGCGAAGCGGCCGGCTGGCTCGCCGGACGCCCCGTCGGCTACCCCGGCCCCGACCGCGGCTGGGCGCTGCCCACCGACACCTACACCGGCACCGGGCGCGCGCCCGGCGCGTCCGACACGCTCCCGGCGCACGTGCGCGCACTCGTGCTCGCCCGACTCGGCGCCCGCCCCGGCGACCTCGTCTGGTCCGTCGGCGCCGGCAGCGGCGCGCTCGCCGTCGAGGCCGCCCGCTTCGGCGCCGCCGTCGTCGCCGTCGAGGCCGACCGCTCCGCCTGCGCCCGACTCGCCGTCAACGCCCGCCGCTACGGCGTCGAGGTCGAGACCGTCCACGGCCACGGACCCGACGTCCTCGGCGAACTCCCCGAACCCGACGCCGCCGTGGTCGAGACCGGCGGCCCCGACGTCGTGCGCGCCGTGCTCTCCCGCCGCCCTGAACGGATCGTCGCCGTCGCCCGCACCCTCGCCGAGGCCGAGGAGGTCCGGCGCACCATCGCCGACGCCGGCTACCGCGCCGACGGCGCACTGCTCCAGTCCGCGCCGCTGCTCGCGCCCGCGGGCGCCCCCGGCACCCCGCCCGGCGGCGACGCCCACGGACTGCGCCTCGGCGTCGGCGACCCCGGCACCTTCCTGCTCTGGGGTGAGCAGAAAGCGTGAAGGCCCGGTGTCGATTCCGGCCGCAGAACCGGAGGTGACGGGACCGCCGGACCGGACCGGACGGTGATCCAGGTCGCATCCGGACAATGATTCGAGAGGCGGCCCCGCCGGGCCGGTAGTGTGGCGTCCGGGACGGCCGCGGCCTCCGCCGACCCGCCGGATCCGGTCGGTTCGCCGCCATTTCGACACGGTACGGACCGGTACGGCTCGAAGTGTGGGCAATTCGACGGGCCGCCCGCCGGACCTGGAGAATGCCGTAGGGTCCGGTGCGGTCGTGCCGGTTGCCCCGGCTTGTCGTTGTTTCAGATGACGCACCGCCCGTCCCCGGGCGGAACGCGGGCCGGGGTGCCGCGGCGCGCCGGAAGGACTTCGGCCGCAGCGCCTCGGCGCGGCGGCCGTGTGTGGTTGAGGGGCGGGCCGGTGCAGGCCCGACCCGTGCGGATGGGCGCTGCGGTCGGTGATCGCGTCGCCGAGGGCGCGGCAGCGGCCTGGAAGGAGCTTTGACATGACCGATGGCGGCCACGTCCCGAACGAGGGACTGCCGGAGCACCTGCTCGCCGGGCCCGACCCGCTCGGCGGCCCCGAGGGCGCCGCGGCCGTCGCACCCGGGCAGGGCGTCGCGCCGGGCGGCACCGGCCTGCCCGGCACGCTCCCGCCCGGCGTTCCCGTTCAGGGCGCCCCGCTCGGCGCGCCCGGCGGCTACGCCGCGCCCGTCCCCGGCGGCCCCGGCGACGGCTGGGCCGTCGACCCCGGCGCCCAGCGCCCCGCCTTCCACTTCGTCGACCAGCCGGACGGCCTCGACGACGAGGACGACGTCCTGCTGATGCCCGGCCCGCAGGGTTCCTGGGGCGAACCGGCCGCCGATCAGCAGACCCCGCCCGGCACCCCCGTCGAGCCGTCCTGGCCGCCGCTGGACCCGCCCGTGCTCGGAGCCGCCCACGGCGCCGCCCAGGCCCAGGCCGCACAGGCTCCGCAGCACGCCCAGCCCGCGCCCGGCGCCCAGACCGTCCCGGTCCAGGGCCACGGTCCCGAGGCGGTGACGGCCGCTCAGCCGCCGCGCCGCCCGCTGCACGCCGGCCCGCCGATCCCGGACCCGTCGCTGATGACCGGCCAGGTCCCGGTCCGCTCGCTCGCCGACCGCGGCCCCTCCACCGGTAGCACCCCGGCCCACGGCATCCCGATCGTGCCGGCCGCCGTCCAGCCGGAGCCGCAGGCCGCCGCTCCGGCGCCGGCCGCGCAGGGCGTGCCGGTCGCGCAGGGCGTGCCGGTCCAGGCCTCGGTTCCGGCCCCGGTCGTCGCCCAGCCGACCGAGGCCGTCGCCGCCCAGCCGGCCGCCGCGCCCGTCGAGGCCGCTGCGGCCGTCGAGACCGCTGAGGCCCCGGCGCCGGTCGCTCCCGTCGAGAGCGCCGTCGCCGCCGCGCCCGTCGAGCCGGTCGCCGCCGCCCCGGAGGCCGTCGAGGCCGCCGTCGCGGAGCCGGCCGCCGCCGCACCCGCCGAGACCGTCGCTCCGGCCGCCGCCGAGGCCCCGGCACAGGCCGTGACCGAGGCTCCGGAGCAGGCCCCGGCAGAGGCCGTCGTCGGGCAGCCCGCGCAGAACGCCGAGGCCGCCGCCGCCCAGGCCGGCCCGCCGCGCCGCATCTCCGCCTTCCTCGCCGCGCCGACCCCGCACGGTCTGCCGCAGGTCGAGGCCGTCGACCCGGCCGCTCCGGCCGCCGTCGAGACGGAGGCCGAGCAGTCCGCCCCCATAGCGCCCGCCGTCGACCAGCCCGCGCCGGCCGTCGACCAGCCCGCGCCCGCCGCCGAGGCCCCGGCCGAGGCCGTCGCTCCGGCCGCCGAGCCCGCGCCGGCGGAGCAGCCCGTCGCGGAGCAGGCCGCCGAGCCGGTCGAGTCGGCCGAGCCGGCCGAGGCGGTGGCCCAGGCCGCCGAGCAGGCCGTGGTTGTGGAGCAGCCCGCCGCCGAAGAGCCGGTCGTCGAGCAGCAGCCGACCACCGAGGCCGCTGCCGAGACCGCCGTCGGCACCGGCGAGATGCCCTCGGGCCAGCCCGTCGCCGTCCCGGCTGCCGAGGTTGTGGAGGAGGCCGCCGCGCCCGCCGCGGAGCAGCCCGCCACCGAGGCCCCGGGCGCCGAGCAGCAGCCCGTCGCCGAGCCGGCCCGGCCCGAGGCCGACGCCGTGACCGACGCCGCCGTTCCCGCCGAGGCCCCCGCGGAGGCCCCCGCCGAAGCCGTCACGGAACCCGCCGAAGCCGCGGCGCCCACCGAGTCAGCGGAGACCGCGGATCCTGCCGGGACCGCCGGGGACGCCGTCCCCGCCGCCGCCGAACTCGCCGAGGACACCGCAGCCGTCACCGCGCCCACGGAGCCCGCCGCGCCCGCGGAACCTGCCGAGGACGCCGAAGCCGCAGCCGAGCCCGCCGAGCCCGCCGAACCGCGCGGTCCGGCCGCCCCCGGCTTCGACGACGCCGGCCGCGAGGCCGTCCACCAGGTCATCCGCGAGCGTCGCGACATCCGCAACGGCTTCCGCCCCGACCCGATCCCGCACGAGGTGCTGATCCGCGTCCTGGAGGCGGCCCACACCGCCCCCAGCGTCGGCTACTCGCAGCCCTGGGACTTCGTGGTCATCCGCTCCGCGAAGACCCGCCGCAAGATGCACGAACTGGCCGAGCGCCAGCGCGAGGCGTACGCGGACTCGCTGCCCAAGGGCCGCGCGAAGCAGTTCCGGGAAAT
Organism: Kitasatospora sp. NPDC057500; assembly: GCF_042802195.1. Classification (NCBI taxonomy): domain Bacteria; kingdom Bacillati; phylum Actinomycetota; class Actinomycetes; order Kitasatosporales; family Streptomycetaceae; genus Kitasatospora; species Kitasatospora sp. NPDC057500. The sequence goes on from NZ_JBHVER010000178.1 coordinate 9,344, forward strand.
GAAGATCGAGGCGATCCTGGAGACGCCCGTCAACATCGTGGTCACCGCCGACCGCACCCGTGGCGGCCGCCACACCCTGGGCCGCCACACCCAGCCGCAGATGGCCCCGTACTCGGCCGCCCTGGCCGTCGAGAACCTCTGGCTGGCCGCCCGTGCCGAGGGCCTCGGGGTCGGCTGGGTGAGCTTCTTCGACGAGGAGGAGCTGGTCCGGGAGCTCGGCCTGCCCGAGCACCTGGACGTCGTCGCCTACCTGTGCGTCGGCTTCGTCGACGCCTTCCCGGACGAGCCGGAGCTCCAGCAGCAGGGCTGGGCGAAGAAGCGCCCGCTGTCCTGGGTCGTCCACGAGGAGCAGTACGGCAACCGCGCCCTGCCGGGCGAGGAGCCGAACAACCTGCTCTCCGAGACCCTGCGCGGCATCCGCCCGCTGGACGCCAAGGCGCTCGGCGAGGCCTGGGACCGCCAGAAGCGGATGACCAAGCCGGCCGGTTCGCTCGGCATGCTGGAGATCATCTCCGCCCAGCTGTGCGGCCTGTCCCGCAAGTGCCCGCCGCCGATCCCGGAGCCCGCCTGCGTCGCGGTCTTCGCCGGCGACCACGGCGTGCACGCCCAGGGCGTCACCCCGTGGCCGCAGGAGGTGACCGCCCAGATGGTCGGCAACTTCCTCGCCGGGGGAGCGGTGGTCAACGCCTTCGCCAAGCAGATCGGCACCGAGGTCTGCGTGGTCGACGTCGGCGTGGCCGCCGAGCTGCCGGACGCGATCCAGCAGGGCCGCACCACCGGTCTGCTGCCGCGCAAGGTCAAGCCCGGCACCGACGACATGACGCAGGGCCCGGCGATGACCCGCGAGGAGGCGCTGAAGGCCCTGGAGGTCGGCATCGAGACCGCCCGCGACCTCGTCGCGGCCGGCAACAAGGCGCTGGTCACCGGTGACATGGGGATCGCCAACACCACCGCGTCGGCCGCCCTGATCTCGGTGTTCACCGGCCTCGACCCGGTCGAGGTGACCGGCCGCGGCACCGGCATCGACGACGACACGCACGCCCGCAAGGTCGAGGTCGTCCGGGCCGCCCTGGCCCTGCACCAGCCCGACCCAGGCGACCCGATCGGCGTCCTCGCCGCGGTCGGCGGCCTGGAGCACGCGGCCCTCGCCGGTTTCCTGCTCGGCGCGGCCAGCCTGCGCACCCCGGTCATCCTGGACGGCGTGATCGCCGGTTCGGCCGCGCTCGTCGCCAAGGCGATCGCCCCCGAGGTGCTGGCCGCCTGTATCGCCGGCCACCGCTCGGCCGAGCCCGGCCACCAGGCCGCGCTCGCCAAGCTCGGCCTGCGTCCGCTGATCGACCTCGACCTGCGGCTCGGCGAGGGCACCGGCGCCCTGCTGGCCCTGCCGCTGGTGCAGAGTGCTGCCCGCGCGATGCACGATGTAGCCACCTTCGACTCCGCCGGGGTCACCGAGAAGGCCTGACGCTCGTCCGAACCGCTCCGCGCACCGGCCCGAGGGCGCGCCGGTGCGCGGAGCGGCGCCGCGCCGCACCCCCACACCCTCACCGATCCAGGAGCACCACCGATGACCGCGCCCACCCCTCACCCCAGCACCGAGGGCCGTACCCCGTACCCGGTCGGCCTGCTGCTGGCCGGCCGCCGCGTCGTGGTGGTCGGCGGCGGCCACGTCGCCCAGCGGCGGCTGCCCGCCCTGCTCGCCACCGGTGCCGAGGTGCACCTGATATCTCCGGCCACCACGCCGGCCGTCCAGGCGATGGCCGACGCCGGCGAGCTGACCTGGCACCGGCGGCCCTACCAGGAGGGCGACCTCGCCGAGACCTGGTACGCGCTGGTGGCCACCGACGACCCGGCGGTGAACGCCGCCGTCAGCGCGGAGGCGGAGCGCGGGCGGGTGTTCTGCGCCCGCAGCGACGACGCCTCCGCCGCCACCGCGTGGACGCCCGCCAGCGGCCGCGACGCGGGGGCGACCGTGGCCGTCCTCACCGGTGACCCCCGGCACTCGGCCGCGCTGCGCGACTCGATCGTCGAGGGGCTGCGGGACGGTTCGCTCGCCGCCCGCCAGTACCGCGCGCACGGCGCGGGGGTGGCGCTGGTCGGCGGCGGGCCGGGCGACCCGGACCTCATCACGGTGCGCGGCCGGCGGCTGCTCGCGGACGCGGACGTGGTGGTGGCCGACCGGCTGGCGCCGCGCGAGCTGCTGGCGGAGCTGCCGGAGCACGTCGAGGTGATCGACGCGTCGAAGATCCCGTACGGGCGCTTCATGGCGCAGGAGGCGATCAACCGGACGCTGGTCGAGCACGCCAGGGCCGGCAAGTTCGTGGTGCGGCTGAAGGGCGGCGACCCGTACGTGTTCGGGCGCGGCGGCGAGGAGCTGCTGGCCTGCGCCGAGGCGGGGCTGCCGGTGACGGTGGTGCCGGGCATCTCCAGTTCGATCAGCGTGCCGGCGGCGGTCGGCGTGCCGGTCACCCACCGGGGGATGACCCACGAGTTCACGGTGGTCTCGGGACACGTCGGGCCGGACGACGAGCGGTCGCTCACCAACTGGGGGGCGCTCGCCCGGATGACGGGCACCCTGGTGCTGCTGATGGCCGTCGACAAGATCGGCGCGATCGCGGCCCGGCTGATCGAGGAGGGGCGCGCCGCCGACACCCCGGTGGCCGTCGTCCAGGAGGGCACCACCGCCGCCCAGCGCCGCGTCGACGCCACCCTGGCCACCGTCGCCGCCACCGTCGAGGCCGAGGGCGTCAAGCCCCCGGCGGTCATCGTCATCGGCGACGTCGTCAACGTCCTCGCCCCCGCCACCCCCAAGGCCTGACCCTCCCGGTTGCGTTACTCCCCATCGGCACTTTGCAAACATTTCTGTTTGCAAAGTGCCGATGCCGTTTTCCCAGCTCAGCGCCGCACAAGCCGCGTTCCCCCCGTACTTTGCAAAGTATCTACTTTGCAAAGTACGGGCAGGCCCACCCCGCCTACTCCAGCGGCTGCTCCGTCCAGATCACCTTCCCGGTGGCCGTGTACCGCGTCCCCCACCGGTCCGCGAACTGGGCGACCAGGAACAGCCCGCGCCCGCCCTCGTCCGTGGTGGCCGCGTACCGCAGGTGCGGCGACGTGCTGCTGCCGTCCGACACTTCGCAGATCAGCGCCCGGTCAAGCAGCAGCCGCACCTTGATCGGCCCCGTGCCGTACCGGATCGCGTTGGTCACCAGCTCGCTCAGGATCAGCTCGGTGACGAACGCCGCGTCCGCCAGCCCCCACCGCTCCAGCCGCTCCGCCACCGCCGCCCGCACCCGCGCCACGGCCGCCGGATCCGTCGGCACCTCCCACTCCGCCACCTGCTCCGCCGGCAGCCCCCTGGTCCGCGCCACCAGCAGCGCGATGTCGTCCTGCGGCCGCGCCGGCAGCATCGCCCCCAGCACGTCCGCGCACGTCTGCTCCGGCGTCCGCGCCGGCCCCGCCAACGCCGCCCGCAACAGCTCCAGCCCCTCGTCGATGTCCCGCTCGCGGTCCTCCACCAGCCCGTCCGTGTAGAGCACCAGCCGGCTGCCCTCCGCCACCTCCAGCTCCACCGTCTCGAACGGCAGCACCGCCAGCCCCAGCGGCGGCCCCGTCGGCAGCTCCGGGAACACCACCGACCCGTCCGGGCGCACCAGCGCCGGCGGCGGATGCCCCGCACTCGCCACCGTGCACCGCCGCGCCACCGGGTCGTAGATCAGGTACAGACAGGTCGCCCCCGTCACCGCCGCCGAACCCCCGGTCGCCGACTCCTCCAGGTCGATCCGGTTCACCAGCTCGTCCAGGTGCCCCAGCAGCTCGTCCGGCGGCAGGTCCAGCGTCGAGAAGTTGTGGATCGCCGTCCGCAGCCGCCCCATCGTCGCCGCCGCGTGCAGTCCGTGCCCCACCACGTCCCCCACCACCAGCGCCACCCGGGCCCCCGGCAGCGGGATCAGGTCGAACCAGTCCCCGCCCACCCCCGCCTGCGCCGGCAGGTACCGGTGCGCCACCTCCAGCGCGTTCTGCTCCGGCAGGCTGCGCGGAAGCAGACTGTGCTGCAGCGTCACCGCCATCGCGTGCTCCCGGGTGTACCGGCGCGCGTTGTCGACGCACACCGCGGCGTGCGCGACCAGCTCCTCTGCCAGCGCCAGGTCCTCCTCCTCGAACGGATCCTCCCGCTCCGAACGCCAGAACCGGGCGATCCCCAGCAGCACCCCGCGGGCCTTCAGCGGCACCCGCACCAGCGAGTGCACCCCGTACGCCAGCACCCGCGCCGCCGCCTCCGGGTCCTGCTCCCGCCACTCCGTGGCCTCCGCCAGCCGCGGCTCCACCCCCGGCAGCCCGCTGTTCAACGCCCCCGCCAGCGGTGTCGACGGCGCCACCTCCAGCACCGTGCCCACCGGGTAGAACGGCGCGTCGTCCCGCACCGAAGCCAGCGCCGCCCGCCGCATCCGCAGCAGTGCCGGACCGGACGGCGGCTCGTCGCCCTCCAGCACCTGGTCGGCCAGGTCCACCGTGACGATGTCGGCGAACCGGCCCACCGTCACCTGCGCCAGCTCCTCCGCCGTCCGCGTCACGTCCAGCGTGCTGCCCACCGTCACCCCGGCGTCGTACAGCAGCCGCAACCGCCGCTGCGCCACCTCGGCCCGCCCGGACAGCGCCAGCAGCTCCGTCGAGTCCCGCAGCGTCGCCACCGACCCCGGCGGCCCGCCGTCCCGGTCCGTCGGCCGTACGTTCACCGCCAGCAGCCGCTCGCCGGCCAGCACCACCTCGTCGGTGACCGGCCGCCCGTCCGCCAGGATCTCCAGCGGCGCCGGCTCCAGGCCCAGCTCGATCAGCGGACGGCCCTCGGCGTCCGGCGGCAGGTCCAGCAGTCGGCGCGCCTCGTCGTTGCAGAGCAGCAGCCGGCCGTCCTCGCCGATGATCAGCACGCCCTCGCGCACGGCGTGCAGCACCGCCGCGTGGTGCTCGTACATGCGGGTCATCTCGGTCGGTCCGAGCCCCCGGGTCTGCCGCTTCAGCCGCCGGCTGATCAGTGCCGTCCCGCCGGTCGCCAGCGCGAGCCCGACGGCCGCCGCGCCCAGCACCACCGGCAGCTGCCGCTCGCTGGCACTGCTCACATTGGCGATCGTGATGCCCGCCGACACCGCCCCGACCACCTGCCCGTCCGGCGCCTGCACCGGCACGACGGCCTGCACCAGCGACCCGATCGTGCCCGTGACCTGCTCGGTCACCACCTGCCCGTTCAGGGCGGGCTGGTAGGTGCCGATGAACTTGTGGCCGATCCGGTCGGGGTTGGGGTGGGTGAGCCGGATGCCGTTCGTGTCGAGGACGACGATGAAGTCCACGCCCGCGTTGATCCGCGCCGACTGCGCCGCGGGCTGGAGGAGCGCGGTCGGGTCGGGCGAGCGCAGCGCCGCGACGATGCCGGGCGAGTTGGCGAAGGTCTGCGCGACCGCCACCGAGCGGTTGGTGGCCTCCTGCCGGGCGTCGTTGCGGGACTGCACCACCAGCGCGACCACGGCCGCCACCACCAGCAGCAGCACCACCACGACGTGCAGCGCGAAGACCTGTCCGGCCACCGACCGGACCCGGGCCGGTGCGGGTCGGGCCGTTCGAGATCGCTGGTGCCGACCGTGTGGGCGCCCACCGGACGAGCCGGCGACGGTACCGGTGGATCGGGAGGCGGAGGTGGAACCGGCCGCACCAGGGTCCGACGGAGCCCAAGATCGGCCCGGAAATCGGGCCATACGTCATATTTGCACTCCACGCGGCGGCGGGCCAAGGCCGACCACTCCGCCCATTGGGCCGGTTGGCCTTCCCCGGCCCGACTTGGCAGGATCGCAGGATGTCCGAACCCAGCACCATCACCGATCCCGCCGACCCGCGCCTCGCCGACTACACCGGCCTGACCGACGTCGAACTCCGCCGCCGCCGCGAGCCCGCCGAGGGCCTGTTCATCGCCGAGGGTGAGAAGGTCGTCCGCCGCGCCCTGGCGGCCGGGTACCGGATGCGGTCGATGCTGCTGACCCCCAAGTGGCTGGACGTGATGGCCGACGTCATCGCGGAGGTGGACGCCCCCGTCCACGTCGTCGAGCCCGCCCTGGCCGAGGCCGTCACCGGCTACCACGTCCACCGCGGCGCCCTCGCCTCGATGGAGCGCCGGCCGCTGCCGGACGCCGCCGAGGTGCTGGCCGGGGCCCGCCGGGTGGCCGTCCTGGAGGGGCTGGTCGACCACACCAACCTGGGCGCGATCTTCCGCAGCGCCGCCGCCCTCGGGATGGACGCCGTCCTGCTCTCGCCCGACTGCGCGGACCCGCTGTACCGGCGCGCGGTGAAGGTGTCGATGGGCGCCGTCTTCGCCGTCCCGTACGCCCGGCTGGACCCCTGGCCGGCCGCCCTGGACACGGTGCGCGCCGCCGGCTTCAGCCTGCTCGCCCTCACCCCGGCCGAGACCGCCGTCGACCTGGCCTCCCTCGCCCCCCACCGCCTCCCCAAGGCAGCCCTGATGCTCGGCGCCGAGGGCGACGGCCTCACCCCCCACGCCCTCGCCGCCGCCGACCACGCCGTTCGCATCCCCATGTCCCACGGCGTCGACTCCCTCAACGTCGGCGCCGCCGCAGCCGTAGCCTTCTACGCCGTCACCACCTGAGAGACCGCCCCCGCCGGCTCCTCACACCAGCAGCTGCGGAGTGGAAAGTCGGCCCCGCCGACTTCCTGCTCCGGCCCACCCTCCTGCCGCGTCTCGGCCGCGCCACGACTGCTGGCGGCCCGTCGTGCGTCCGGATGGAAAGTCGGATCGGCCGACTTCCTACACCGCCCGGCCCGCTGTGGCGTGCTTCCGATGGCGCAGCGTGCGGCGGGTGGCAAGTCGGATCGGCCGACTTCCTGCGCTGGTCGGCTCGCCGTGGCGTGTTCCCCGAGGGGTGGGGCACCGTCGGGGCGTGGGGAGTCGCACGGGCTGGCTTCCCCGGTGGGCCTGCATTGTGGTGGCTTCGCCCCTGGCCGCTTCCCGAGCGCAGCGTGTGGCGGGGTGGTAGGTCGGCCGGTCCGACTTCCTGCGCTGGTCGGCCCGCCGTGGCGTGCCTCCGGCGGCGTAGCGCATGCCGCCGGGCGTGGGTGGGAAGTCGGATCGGCCGACATCCTGCTCCCACCCGCCCCGGGTCAGCCGGTTGGGGCGGTGGGGGGTGCGGGGGCAGCGGCGGGGGGTGCGGTGGTGGCCGGGGGAGTCATGGTGGGGGAGCCGGGCCAGGACTCCTCGAAGGTGCCGTCCGCGCGCAGGGTGTAGCGGGTGGAGGTGGCGGTGCCGGTCTGGGTGGCCCGCTCCTCCCGCACCAGCGCGCCGTTCTCCAGCCGCCAGGCCGCCGCTGTCGCCTGCGGGTCGGCCGCCGAGGAGCGGGAGGTCAGGGCGACCGGGGCGTCCCCGTTGAAGGCGAACAGCTGCACCAGGTCGACCGGCACCGAGCCCTCCGAGCGACGCAGTACGACCAGCGCCGCGGGCGCGCCCTTGTACCGTGCCGGGAGCACCGCGCTGAGTACGACCTGCGGTCCCGCGCCCGCGGCCGAGCGGCCGTCCCGCAGGGTGATCGCCTGACCGCCCGCCGGGTCGGCGTAGGAGCGGTTCGGCCAGTCGACCGCCGGCCCCGCGCCCTGGGCGGGCAGCAGCGCGCCCTCCGCGCCGCCGCCGACGGGGGCGCCGTGCGCCGCGGCGGCCAGCGGGTTGGTCGACGGCGCGAGCCCGTCCGCCGAGAGCCCCGCCCCGCCCGGCGCCTCCGGAGCCGGGGCGGAAGCCGGCCCGGACCCGGACCCGGTCGCAGTCCCCGCCGCCCCCGCAGCCCCCGGCGAAGCCGACGCGGCCGCGGAGGTCGCGGGGGCCCGCAGCCCCTGCTTGTCCCGGTTCTCGCACCCCTGTGCCGCCGCGATCGCCAGCGCCACGCCCACCGTCACCGTCACGAACACCACCAGCCGCTGCCGCAGCAGCCGCTGCCGCGCCGTCCCGGGGCGTCCGCCGGGCACGGGCGTGTGCTGCCGGTCGCCCGCCCGGCCGCGCGGCCCGCCCGGCCGCGGCGCGCGCTCGCGCGCGGGCGGCGGGGTCTGCTGGCGCTCGCGCATCGGCCGGGTGGCCTGGGCGGCCTCGGGCCGGGGGAGCGGTGCGGTGG